>JAIEQO010000218.1 GCA_019747655.1 Gemmataceae bacterium
TGGGCCGCGCGGGGCCGGGTCCGCGAGCGGAAACTTCGTCGGCAGTCGGCTTGCGTCGTCTGGAACTCGGAGGTCGGCCGGCGGAGCGTCGGCGTCCAGACCTTCTGGTTCCAGGCCGTCTGCCAGAACCACATCGTCTGGGACGCGACGGAGATCGAGGGGTCGGTCTGGACCCACACCGCCAAGGTGGACGAGGCGGTCCCGACCATCAAGGCCCTGGTCGCCCGGCTCGCCCGGAAGCGGGACGAGCGGCGGGACACGTTCGTGAGGGTCCTCAAGCGGGCGGCCGGGGCCGTCCTCGGTGCCGACGCGGACGAGGCCCTGAAGGCCCTCACCCGGCACGGCATCCCGGCCGGGCTGGGGCGGCTCGCCTGCGAGCAGTGCCACCAGCAGGGCAAGCGGTTCACGATCTTCGCCCTGGTGGACGCGCTCACCCAGCTGAACCGGGAGGCCCGGTTCGCCGGGGACCGGACCGAGGCGGACATCCGGGCGGCGTCGCTGCTCAAGCTGGTGTTCGACAAGTCCGACGCGATCCCGCTCCTGGCGGCCTGATTCTCACCCCGGGCACCGACGCCCGGGACGACATCAACCGGCGGCCCGGGGCACGACGCCCGGCCGCCGTTCTTCATATCGCCCGGTTCCATGCCCCATTCCCTGATACGTGGGAGGTGACCGAGATGGCGCGGAAGAAGAACGGGAACGGCACCGGCGAGGCGGCCCCGCCCGCCCCCGAGGCCAACGGCTCCGGCGGGCGCCGCGTCCCGCCGGTCCACGAGATCCGCCTCAACGGGCGGGTCCGGGCCGCGATCTGGGAGAACCACGGCACCGACGGCGAGCTGTTCTACAGCGTCACCGTGTCCCGGTCGTACAAGGACGCCGGGGGCGAGTGGCGGACGGCCAGCAGCTTCTCCGGCACCGACCTGCTCGTGTTGTCCGAGGTGACGCGGCTGGCCTACCTCTGGGTGTCCGGACAGACGGTGACGGTGACCAGGCCGCTCCCGACCCCGCCCGCCCCCGAGGACGAGGTGCCGATCTAGCAGTCCGAGAGAGGTTTACCACGAAGGTTCCACGGCAGGACGCCGGCCTCTCTCCTAATCAAGCCCTGGTCAGTCCGAGAGCGGGAGCACCGAGTGGGCGAGCCGCGCCGCGAGCGCGCGGAGCCGTCCTTGAGACCAGCCTTTCCCATACCCCCGCACCGTGAGCAGGAACGCACGAGAGTCGTGCAGGCAGACGATATGGGCCAGGCCCGGGCTCCACCCCAGCGGCCCGACGGCGATCCAGTCCCCCATCCCCTCGGCCCGCCCCCCGACGGCGGCCACCATCGGCCGTTGCGGGTCCCACGGGTCGATGTCGGGGTGGTCGGGGTAGGTGACCACCAGGAACGGTCGGGCCGACGGCAGCCATCCCAGCTCCGCCCCGGACGGCGGGCCCGGCGGGCCGACCCCGTCCGCCGTCAGCTTGTCCGTGTACCGCTGGAGGAACGCGACGAGGGCATCCCGGTCGGGCCGGCCGGCGGTTTCCCGAACCCGGCCGATCGCGGCCCACACCGAGTACCCGCCGGACTCGCGGCCCACGTCCCACCGGACGCCGTCGCGGGCCCTGCTAGCGGTCACGAAGCCGACGTCGAGGGTGATCTGGAACGACCCGCCGGGCCCGTGCGCGTAGGCCAGCAGCCCGTCCGGCCGCTCCTCGTGCCGGAGGTACCAGCGCCTCAACTCGGGCTTCTCGAACGGGCGGAGTACCAGCCCGTCCGGCAGTGCCTCAAGGCCGTGCAGGTGCCCCATCAGCACGGCGGCGACGCCCGCCCCCGCGTCGTCCGGCACGCTCCCCGGCGGGTTCATGAACTGGAGCAAACAGTCCCCGCGGAACACCCGGGCCAGCTCCCCCAGGGTGACCGACCAGACGTTATCCCCGTACGCGCCGGTGGCCAGCATCACGGCCGTCGCCCCGCAGAACTGAGTCGGGCCCGACGACACGCCCTCCCGGTACCCGCCGACGTACTGCCGGGCCCGCACCCCGGCCGCGTTCCGCCCCTCGGCCAGGAACGACCCGTCCATCGACGGGTCCTGGTACAACACCCGCTGGTCGTCCCCCTCCCGGACGAGGCCGAGGGGCACCACCGTGTGGGCCGTCACCCCGTCGGACACGCTCAAGGTGGATTGCTGGTTCAGGGCCACGAACAGCCCGGCGGAGAACCACAGGTGTTGCTCGTCCGGGTCGCCCCCGTCGCCCGTCCCCCGGTCGGCGTACACCGGGATCGTGTGGCGGCCGGTCAACCCGCTCCACACACGGGCGGCTTGCGCGAGGGTCTGGCCCACCTCGTAGCGGGTCGGCTCCCGGCCGGGGGTGAAGCGGTTCGCGACCGGCACCTCCTCGATCTCCTCCGCCCACACGTCGTCGTCGCTCACTGCCAGGCCCCCCTCATGACCTTGACGGCCGCCAACCGCTTCGCCGCCCGCTCCTGCCCGGCATCGACCGCGAGCACCTTGAGCGCGACCGAGAAGACGCCGTCCTCCCGCGGGAGGTACACCGCCTGGACCCATTCCACGTCCCCGGCCGGGATCTTGAACATCGCCCGGGCCCCGTCCGGGGCGGCCAGGAGGTTCGTCGCGTTCGGCGCGAACCGGGTGGGGGCGTCGGACAGCCTTGACCCGTCGGCCAGCACCCACCACCCCTCGAACCGGTCGCGGTACAGATCGATGTACAGCCGGTGGGGGACCAAGCCCGCCCCGTACGTCACCGCCCGCCGGGGGCCTTGGCCGTTACGGGCGCCCACGCCACCTCGCACCCAACCGCCGTCACGGTCAGCGGTCGGGCGGTCAGGTTGGACAGCCCGACCAGCAGCTGACACCCGCCGACGTGGACGGTGCCGTGCCCGTCCACCTCCTCGGCCGACCCGCCCGGGGTGGCCTCGACCTCGGCCGTCACCTCGAACCCTCGGCCCGGCCCGGCTTGCCCTCCCGCCGGGTCCGTCTCGGGCGGGGGGGCAGTGCCGGGCAGCACCCGGGCCAGGCGGTCCTTGGGGACTTCCAGCGCGCTCAACACCCGGGCGGCGAGTTCGGCCCCAACCCCCGGCCGCCGGCCGGGCGGGAGGCACGACCGCTCGAGCGCCCGGTCCAGCAGCTTCCGGGCGGCCTCGTTGTCCCCGTACCGGGCCGCCAGCCGGCCGACCACCGCCTCGCGGCCGCCGCTGTCATCGACCGCTCGGTCGAGTTCGTCCAGGTCGAACCGCTTCAACTCCATCGGCCCGCCCCCGCCGCCCCGGAAACCGTTTCCAAAGGTGTCCGTTTTACCGTTTCCGTCCGGCGGTCCAGAATACCGCCGTGCCCACACATCCCGCCGATCCCGGCGGGTGAGTCGTGTTGGTAGACCGGTCGTTCGTGGCAGCGTAGCCGGTGAACCGCCGGTCGCCCAGGGTGTGACCCGACCGCCAGGTCAGGGCGTCGGGGGCTTCGAGCCACTCGCGGACGCCGCCCGGCAACCACGCAGCAGAAGGCTTCCGCCGCGAAGCCCGTGGGCCCCCGCGCGCCCGCGCCCAGTTCTTGGATATGTTCGCAGCCTGCTGTTCACCCCCAACCGGCGGCGCAGCCGCCAGAAGGAGCGCAACTGTGGCCAAGCAGAAGCCCGCCCGTGAACCGACCACCAACCTCGGGGTCCGGGTGCCGGAGAGCGTGAACGCCGAGTACGCCGCCCGGTGCAAGGCGGCCACCACCCCGCACTTCACGGGCAACAAGACGTCCGTGACCCAGGTCTGGGTGGCCGCGTTCATCGCCGGCATGATCACGCTGGACGAGTGGGGGAAATTGGTTCTTCCGGCCCTGTCCCCGCCCGCCCCCGTCCCGGAGTCCGACCCGGCCCCGGTGGTAGTGGTCGATCCCGACCCGGTCCCGGGGCCGCCGGTCGACGTCAAGCCGCCGATGCCGGAGTCCGACTACCTCGGGCTGAACGCGGTCGCGTACTGGTACCGCAACCGCAAGGACGACGAGCCCTACGCCGACTTCCTGGCCGCCTTCGGGCGGGAGCGGGAGGCCGCCGAAACCCTCGCCGGCTGGTGCGTCCGGACACGCTCCGAGGAAGGGGGTGGGCCGTGAGCCGCCCCGGCATTATCACCGAGGAGTACCTGAAGAAGGACCGGTATCAGAACGAGGCCGAGCAGTGCGGGGGGGCGGAGGGGACCCCCGCGGCCCTCGACCTCGGGGTCGACCCCGGGAACCGCGAGCACCTGAACCTCTTCGCCGAGCACCGGCTGCCGGACGGCACCCGGCCGATGGCCTGGCAGGCGAACTCCCCGACCTGGCTGTTCGGGCTGCTGTTCGCGGCCACCCGATCGGTCAACGCCTGGCTGAAGACCCTGAGCCAGAAGGACCTCCTCCGGTTCGTCGAGACGGTGTTCAAGCCGGCTGTCCGCAACGCCCTGGAGGTGCTGAACGCCGCCGCCTACGCCCGCCAGCGGGTCGACGGGAAGCTCGCCCCGGTCAAGGCCGAGATCGTCGGCGTCACCAGCGTCCACGCCACCGCCCGGGACGGCAACCTCGCCGTCCACGCCCACGTCGCCCTGTGGCGGAAAGCGTTGACGGCCGACGGCCAGCTCCTGTCCTGGTACGACCCCCGGTTCCTGTTCCGCCACTTCGGCAAGGCGGCCGAGGTGTTCCACCGGTCGGTCGCGGCCGGGATCGAGGCCGAGTTCGGAGCCAAGGCGGAGATCCGGAACAACCGGGCCGAGGTGGTGGGGCTGCCGCCGGCGCTGGCGGAGACCACCGGCACCCGCCGGAAGGCGGCCCTGGAGTATTTGACCGAGCGGGGCATCCCGCCCACCCAGACGGCGCTTCAGCTCGCCGTCTACAAGACCCGCCCGCCGGCCCGGGACTGGGACCTGGCCGAACGGGTGGGGACCTGGAACACAGAGGCCCGGCAGGCCCTCGGCCAGGACGCCGCGAAGTTCATGCCGCCCCCGCCGCCGGGTGCCCCGCCCCAAACCGCCGCCCCGGCCCCGGCGGTCGCCCCGCCGACGCCGGCGGCAACGGTCGCTCCGCTGCCGCAGCCGGCGTCGGCCGCGATGACCCAACAGCCGGCCCCCCGGCCGCAACCAGCAGCCTCATCCCAGGCCCCGCCTTCGGGGGCCACCCCGCAACAACCGTCCTCGGCCGGGCCCCCGCAGGGCCAGGGGCCGGGGGCCACCCAGCAGCAGTCGTCCTCGGCCGGCTCGACCCACGGCCCGGGGGAAAACCAGCAAGGCACCGGGTCACAGCCGGAGGGGGACGGCGGGTTCACCTTCTTCCGCCGGTCCCGGGGGCGGAAGCGGACGGCGTCGGCCGAGGCCCACTCCCGGACCCTCCGGGCGGCGGTCGCCGCGGCCGTCCTGGAGGCGGTGAAGACTGCGAAGCTCATCGCCCGGAAGGCGTTCGTCACCCGGCCCGACGTGGTCAAGGTTCACGACCCGTTCGCCGCCTACCACCAGTTCCGCGACCGGACCGTCCGCGAGGCCCTCCGCGAGGTCCGGAGCGAACTCCGTCGCTCGAACGTGGACTCGTGGAACGCGGTGAAGACCTTGTGCCGGCTGACCGGCAAGGCCGTTGAGCTGTTCGCCCAGGCCCGCCGCCCGCGGGTGGAGCTGAAGCCCGGGACCGTGCTGCTCGTGAGCCGGAAGGGCCGGGAGACGCTGACCAAGGACCTGGAACAGAAGCTCGAGACGCTGGCCCGCCAGAAGGGGCTGAGCGTCCGCTACGCCGCCACGAAGGAGGAGCTGGCGGAGGAGGCCAGGCGGGCCCAGACGCGGAAGCAGACCCCGTGACCTTATTCACCCGACTGGAGATGATCCGATGCCCGAGTTCATCAAGAACTTCCTGGAAGACATCCGCGACACCATCGCCGACGCGCTCCGCGTCATCTGGCGGCTGGGGCGGACCGTCGTGGCGTTCGTGCAGTGCCTGACCTTCGGGGCCGTGGTCGTGGTCCTGGGGTCCAAGGCCCACGCCGCCCTCACCGGCCAGCCGGCCGACCTCCTCACGGCGGCCAACCAGGGCCTCCTGCTCGGCGTCTTCCTGTCCCTGTTCTGGATCCCGAACCGGCTGCGGGAGCGGAACCGCCCCCACTCCCGGCGGCGGCCGGCCGACCCGTACCACCGCCTCGGCGACCGCGCGACCGGGGCCCCCGCCGACGAGTAACCCGTCCCCGCCCCCCGGCCCGGATGGGCCGGGGGGCCATCCGTCATCCCCCTCCCACTAACCGGTACGACCGATGATTACCCTGGTGCTGCTCGCGATCCTCTTTACCGCCGTCGACCAACTGGTCAAGTTGGTGCGCGACCTGTTCGCGGCGTTCGAGCCCGCCCCGCCGGAGACCCCCGAGATCCCCGAGGGCACGGCGGTCCCCCTCGCCCGCTGGCGGGACCCCTGGGACTACTGCTTGGGGGCCGTCATCTCGGCCGTGAAGGGGGCCGGGAAGACCTCGCTACTCAAGCGGATGGTCAACCACATATTCGAACTCGAAGACGGGGGCGACCCGGTCTGGATCATCGACACCGGCGACCGGTGGGCCGAACACCTGACGGCGGTCCTCCCGCCGGGCGTCCCGGTCCGCCGGATCAGCGTCCACACCCGCGGCGGGCTGGGCATCGACTTCGCCAAGTTCCTGACCAGCCCGGCCCGGGTGCTGGCGTTCGTCAAGAAGGCGATCCCCGAGAACCGGGACAAGAATCCCTTTTTCCCGAGCAACGCCCAGCTGGTGGTCAAGGCCGCCATCGGCCTCCTGAACCTGATGGCCCCGGGCCGGTGGACCCTCCGGGACGTGATCGTCCTGGCCTGCAACCGGAAGCTCTTCCTAGCCCTCCGCAACCAGCTGGCGTACCGCCGGCGGGTCCCCGACCCGCTCGCCCCCTACGCCCACAACGACTCCAGCCGGGACGTGATCGCCACCGTCATCAGCCACCTGATGCCGCTGGCCGTGTTCGCCGCGCTCAACGAGCGGGCCCCGGCCAAGGTGTCCCCGCTCGACGGCCTGACCGACGGCGGGGTCACGGTCCTCGAGTGGTCGGACGAGTTCGCCCCCAGCCTGGAGCGGGTGTACGCCCTGTTCGTCGAGCTGCTCGCCGAGCACCGGCTGTCCCGGCCGTTCAGCGGTCAGAGAATCTGGCTACTGTTGGACGAACTGGCCTCCCTCGCCCCGCTCGACTGCGTGGCCAAGCTCGGGATGCGGGCCCGCCGCTCGGGCGTCTGCTTCGTCTTCTCGGTCCACACCGTCGCGGCGCTGTGAGACAGATACGGTAAAGATCGTGCTAACAACGTCCTCGGGCTGATGGGAATCAAGCTGTTCCTCAAGACCAGCGACGACCCGGATACACTCAAATGGGCCGCGGACTGTATCGGCAAGTGCGACCACGTGGTCGAGGTCTGGCAGGACGGGCGGGGGGAGACGCCCGGGTACTGGTCCCGGTCGCTCCAGGACAAGCACCTGGTCGACCCCGAGACCCTGAAGCGGCTGCCGCTGCCCGCGGACGGGGTGGTCGGGGGGTACGTGGTGGACGACGCCGGCCCCCGGCCGTTCGAGACCGACTTCGCCGCCGACTGCCCCCGGCCGGCCGGGGACGGGCCGCCGGAGGCCCCGGCCGACTGGCAGGAGCTGAGGCGGTTCACCCCGGAGGACGTGGTCCGCCTCAACGGCACCCTCCCGCCGGACATCGACGACGCCCTGGAGGACCAGCTGTGAGCCGCCGGCTGGTCCGGGAGGCCGCCCTGAAGACCACCCGGGCGGTCGTCTCGCGGTTCCGGTGGTCCGACCCGGAGGAGTACCGGGCCGCGTTCGACGCCGCCTACCCGGCCGTCGAGGCCGGGCTGGTGGCCCTGCCCGACGCCTACCGCCGCCAGCGACGGCGGCTGGCCCAACCCGACCCCGACCCCGACCCCGACCCGGAGGAGTGACCCGATGGCCCGCCCCCGCAAGGCCGCCGCCGGCACCGGCCCGGCCGACCCGATGACCCTCGTCGCCGACGTGCTCGACGAGGTGAAGACCGTGCTGAGGGACAAGGGGATCTCGATCCCCCTGTCCACCTGGATCGAAGCCCAGCAGGCGGCCCTGGCCCTGATCCCGACCGCCCCGGCCCCGGCCCCGGCCGCCGCCCCGGACCTGCTCACCAACCACCACTCATCTTGAGGAGGACCCATGCCCCCGCCCGTCCTGCTACTCTCCTTACTGCTCTGGATCCCGGCCATCCTGGCCGCCTCGCTGGCCCTCGTCGACGCATCCCGGGAGGTCACCTCGGACTGGGCCCAGCTCGGGCTGGTCCTGGCGGTCGTCGTCGCGGACGTCGTCCTGCTCCTGAACGTCCCTCGGGCCCTCGCCCCGTCGGGCGACCTGGGCGAGGCGCTCGTCGACTGGGCCACCACCCCGCCCCCGACAGAGGGTACGACCGACCCTCGGCCGGTCCGGGGGCGGCTGAAGGTGCCGCTGCTCGTGTTCTTCGCCGGGTTCTCCACCCTCCTGGTCGACCAACTGGTCATCGACCTCCCCGGCGGGCCGGACGAGCCGGTCCGCGGGTGGGCGTGGGTGTACGCCGTCGTCTTCTTCGCCCTCGTGGCCTGGTTCGGCTTCTGGGAGGTGCCCCGGGCCACCCTCAGCGGGAACTGGATGAACCGCTCCGGGCTGTGGGTCCTCCGCCGGGTCTACGGGGTCAGGATCAGGGAGAAGAAGGCCAAGGCCCCGCCCGAGGGGAGGGGTGAGCCCGGATGAACACCTACCTGACCGTGAAGGCCGTCGCCGAGCGGTGGGGCGTGAGCCGCTCGGTCGTTTACCAGATGGTCGC
The DNA here is from genome assembly GCA_019747655.1 of Gemmataceae bacterium. Lineage (GTDB taxonomy): Bacteria > Planctomycetota > Planctomycetia > Gemmatales > Gemmataceae > Urbifossiella. The sequence goes on from JAIEQO010000218.1 coordinate 8,798, forward strand.
CGACGGTGTCATCCCCAGTGTCAGATTCGGCACCGGCAGGGGCACCATCCGGCTCAGCCTCGCTGATGTGGCCCGGTGGGAAGAGGACCACCGGCGGGACGACGCGAAAGATTTGGCCGAGCACCTCGGCTGACGACGACCGCCGCACGGAACCCGAGGGTTCCGTGCGGCCACACCCTCAACGAGAAAGGAGCCGGACGATGGCGACGTGGAACGACCGGTACGGGTGGCGGTGGGAGGACGGCGAGCGGGAGCGCCGGAAGGCCGCCGTCCGGGCCGTCCGGCGGCAGGCCGACCGGCTCGCCGAGCAGGTCCGCCGGATCGAGGCCAAGCTGCCGGCGTTCGCCGCCCCGGCCGCGCGGGCGCTGGCGGCCGTCACCGCCGACCTGGGCGGGCTCGTGGCCCTCGACCTCTCGAACCGCGGGCCGAAGTACCACGCCCTCTCGCCGGACGACGCCGACCGGCTCCTGGCGGCGTCCCCGGGCGTCTTCCGGCTGTGGGCGGTGTTCGCGTCCGACCCGGGGTTCGTGGTCGCGGCGCGGGCGGCGAACAAGGACACCCGGCGGGCGAACGCGGCGGCCCGCCGGCGGCACCAGGAGGCAACCGCCGTCATGGACGCGGCGTGGAAGCGGCTCCGCCCGGTGTACGATCTACTGGACCGCGGGGACCCGGAGGCCGCGTTGAGGTACGCGGTCGAGAACGGACTGTTGTAGCCCGACGCGACCGCGGTCGCGTCGGGCTTCGGCCGACGACCCAGTGGCCCCGGGGACGACCTCCCCGGGGCCACCTTCGTTCAACCCGCCGCCTTCCCGGCCATCTCCCGCATGTGCCGCACCCGTTCCTGGAGCTGCGCGTAGTGGGCCATGATCATGTCGGTCGACGTGTGGCCGACCAGCTCGGCGACCTTCACGGCGTCCACCCCCCGCTCCAGGGCGTCGGTCACGAACGCCCGCCGGAAGCTGGTGGCCGTGAAGGGGCCGAAACCGGGGAACTTCTTCCGGAGGTGGCGGAACCGGCAGCGGACGGCGTTCCGGTTCCACGGTTGCCCGCGGGAGTTCCGGAACAGCGGCCCGTCGGGGTTCTCGGCCGCCAGCTCCCGGGTCAGGCCCGACATCGCCTCCGTCAGGTACACGGTCCGCGGCCTCCCGGTCTTCCGGGCCGTCTTGTGGTTCGGGATCACCCACACCCCGGCGTCCGGGTCGGCCTCGGCCGCCTCCACCGCGCACAGCTCCCCGGGCCGGCAGCCGGTCTGTTCGAGGGCCGTCAGGAAGGTCCGGAACGCCCGGTCCCTCACCGCCCCGTGGATGGCCCTCCGCTGGTCCTTGGTCAGGTAGTGGAGCACCCGCCGTTGGGGCGGCACCTCCACCCCGGTGACCGGGTTCCGCGAGAGGAGCTTCCGCTTCACCGCCCAGGTGAACGCCCGGAGCACGATGAGGACGGCGTGCCGCCGGCCCCCGGTCCAGTTCGGGTGGGCGGCCAGCCACCCCTCCACCAGCTCGGCGGTGACCCGGTGCGGGGGGAGGTCCCGGACGTTCCGGTGCCGGACGAACGACCGGAGGAAGTGCCGCCGTTGGAGGTAGGTCGCCTCCGCCTTGTGGGCCTTGGTCCAGCCGAGGAACTTGGCGAACAGGGCGGCCACGGTGCCGTGGGCCGCACCGGAGGCCTCCGGGTCGTCCCGCTCGGCCATCCGGCGGTGGTACTCTTTGAGGATCGCCGGCGGGATGACCCAGTCCCCGTCCCTCTGGCCGGGCTTCGGCTTGCCGCGGCGGGGCGGGCCGGCGTCGGCCGGGTGGGGGCCGAGCGGGACCTGCTTGCCGTCCACGGTCACGAGCCAGTCGTGCCGGCCGGAGCGGTACCAGGGCTTGCGGGGGCGTGCCACGGCGGGCCTCCTCGGGTGCCGAGGGGGGAACCGCCAGCGGGAAGAGAGTTCCGTGTCAGGGTTCCCTGTCAGATGCTACGCCGACAGGGGGTCCGGATCGTGGGAAAGAGCTGATTTGCAAAGGATTTAACGCGGCCGGGCGTTTAACGTGTGGGCGGAGACCGCGTTGACCCCAAGCAAGCGCGCTAGCCAAGCTGCGCTACGGCCCGTCCGTACCTGCTTTGTAACCGAACCCGCCGGCCGCGGCAACCGGAAGGGCCGGTCGCCCGGGCCGGGACGCCCCCGCCGGCCGGGCGGCTCCCTTGAATCGCCCCGGCCGGTGGGTTAGCCTCAACTGTACGCCCCCGCCCGGGTTCCCGGCCAACACCGGCCGCCCGGCCGTGTTAGGATCAGATACCGACGCTCCGCCGACCTCCCCGGGGGACCGATGCCCGCCACCCGCCTGACCTCCTGGACCCTCCTGGCGGCCGCCGGGTTCGCCCTGGCCGCCGCCCGGGCCCCCGGCCAGCCGCCCAAGGACGACTTCCCGCTGCGGCCGACGAACGCCGGCGACATCGGCAACTACCGGGCCTACGGCATCCCGGCCGGGGCGACGGACAAGGCCAAGGAGACGTTCAAGAACTACGCCGAGTACATCGCCGCCCTGCTCACCAACCTCCGGGTGTACACCACCCCGCAGGAGTTCAAGTCCGACGCGGCCAAGACCACCACGGTCATCCCGACCGTCGACCAAATCCTCCGCGACCTCGAGCTGACCCTGCTGGTCCCCGACCCGAACAGCAAGGTCGGGCCGGACAACGCCGACTACATCCGGGAGCTCGGGGTCGCCTACGACGCCGCCCTGGGCAAGCTGCCGGAGAACCCGGAGCAGGTGATGGCCGTGAACGGGGCCCGGGCCCTGGCCGCCGCCTGCAAGTCCGGGGCGACCGCCCACTACCCGACCGTCACCAAGCTGCTCGGGTCGGAGGCCGTCCGGCCGGAGGCCAAGTACTACCTCCTCCAGGCGGCCGAGAACCTGCTGGCGGCCTACGACCTGAACAACCTCCAGTTCCGGAACCACTCGGCCGGGCCGGCCGAGGTCGGGGCCCTGGTCGCCGCCCTCCAGGCGGCCGTCGAGCGGCCGACCTCGATCCTCCCGGCCCCCCCCGGGCCGGACGGGAAGCCGGCCGCGGGCGTGCCGGACGACCTGGTCCCGGTCCTCCACTTCGTCCGCCGGCAGGCCGTCCGGGCCCTCGGGCAGGTGCGGTTCGCGGAGGTCGCGGCGGGCAAGGACAAGACCCTGTACCCGGCGTTCACCCTGGCCCGGGTGGCGATGTCCGACCCGGCCCTGGGGGTCCCGCCGAACCCGGCCGAGCTGGCCGAGGCGGTCCTCGGGCTGTGCAACATGAGCCCCCCCCGGGCCCTGGGGACCGAGCCGTACGCCTACGCCATGTCCGACGCCGTGGCCAGCGGGCTGGCCGCGCTGGCCGCCCCGAAGGCCCAGAACGCGGCCGACAAGTCGATCCCCTGGCGGGGGACGGCCGGCCGGCTGGCGGACGGGCTGCGGCTGTGGCAGGGGGTGTTCGACCCGAACTACAACCCGGCCCGGCCGGCGGCCGCCAACCCGGGCCTCGTCCCGCCGGTGGTGGCCAAGACGGCGGCCGAGGCCGAGCGGCTGGTCCTGGGCCCGCTGGACGCCGGCGGGCGGGTCAACACGCCCGGCCTCGTGCAGTACCGGGACGCCGTCCTCCGGGCCGACCCGAAGTACAAGTCCGCCCCGTTCCGCAGCAACCCGTCCCTGGTTCTCCCGGTCAAGAAGTAACCTCCCCCCGCCCGGAGAGAGTCCGTCATGAAACGGTTCGCGCTCGCGGCCGGCCTGCTGGCCGCCGTCGCCGTGTCCGACGCCGACGCGGGGTACCTCGTCGTCCGGGTGTTGCTCGAAGTGGGCGGCGGGGGGGCGGCCGGGGCCGCCGGGCCCGGCCTGACCGGCGGCCGCCCCGGG
>JAIEQO010000797.1 GCA_019747655.1 Gemmataceae bacterium
GGTCGGCCGCCGGGGCGGGCGGCCTGCCCACCCTGTCCGGCGACCGCGGCCCGGTCGCGGTGGCGACCGCCGACAAGAACCTGACCATCGTCCTCGGCGGCCGGGCCCAGCTCGACCTGTCCGACTACATCACGACGTCCACCCTCCGGCGGAACCTCCCGGGGGTCAACCCGCTGGACCCGGGGGTGTCGTTCCGCCGGCTCCGGCTCGACGCCGGCGGGACCATCTACAAGCACACCGACTACCTCCTCCAGGTGGACTTCGTGAACGGGCTCGGGCTCGGGGCCATCCCGAACGGCCCGCGGTTCACCGACATCGTCGTCCCGACCGACGCCTGGGTGACGTTCAAGGACCTGCCGGTGGTCGGCAACATCCGGGTCGGGAACCAGAAGCCGAACTACTCGTTCGAGCACCTGACCAGCAGCCGGTTCCTGAACTTCCTGGAGCGGTCGCTCGGGTTCGACGCCTTCGTCGAGAACTTCGACAACGGGTTCGAGCCCGGCGTCTCGGTGTACGACACCTACCTGGACAAGCGGGGGACGTGGGCCGTCGGGTGGTTCAAGAACACCCGCAACCCGTTCGGGTTCAACGTCGGCCGGAACGAGCAGGACCTGAACGCCCGGCTGACCGCCCTGCCGGTGTGGGGGGAGGACGGCAAGTACCTGGTCCACCTCGGGCTGGGGGCCAGCCGGCGGGACGCGGACGACGGGCTGGTCCGGTTCCGGGCCCGGTTCGACGCCCGGAACAGCCCGAGCGGGCTGGCCCCGCTGGTGGTCGACACCGGGCTGTTCCCGGCCGCCCGCCAGCACCTCGTCGTCCCCGAGCTGGTGGCCGTGTGCGGCCCGCTGTCGGTCCAGTCCGAGTTCTACGGCAGTTGGGTGAACGACGCCCGCCCGGCGGCGGCCAACGGCCGGGGGCCGGCCGGGACGGTCTACTCGTACAGCTACTACGCCGAGGCCCACCTGTTCCTGACCGGCGAGCACCGGGCGTACAACCGGAACACGGCGGTGTTCGACCGGGTCAAGCCGGTCCGCCCGGTCGAGTGGACCCGGGCCGGGTTCACCGGCTGCGGGGCCTGGCAGCTGACCGCCCGGTACACCTACCTGGACCTGAACAACAAGGGGATCACCGGCGGCCGGGTGAACGACATGACCCTCGGGGTGAACTGGTTCCTGAACCCGTACTCGAAGGTCCAGTGGAACTACTTCCTGGCCGACCGGGACGTGGCCAACCCGGCCGGGGACGGGCTGGTCCACGGGTTCGCCACCCGCCTCGCCTGGGACTTCTGACCGCCCGCCCCAACCGTCACCCCGGGACCGCCCGGCACATCCGCCACCCCGCCGGACGGGGCCCGGGCGTAAGCGGGGCGACCCGGGTTGACCGGGGGTTCGGGGCCGTTAGTGTCGAGTGTGAGAGACGAACCGGCGGCGACCCAGGGAGGGGTGCCCCCACCCCCTCGGGAGTTGCACCGTGCGGAAATCACTCGTGTTGGCCGTCCTCGCCGCCGGCGGGGTGGCCGCCTCGGCCGGCCCGGCCCCGGCCCTCAGCTACGGGTTCCGGCCGGCCCAGCCGTTCACCACCCTGGCCGCCTTCCCGGCCGTCCAACCGCCGGGCTGGTACGCCAACCGGTACTACTACCAGTGGCCCGTCCCGTGGTTCGCGTATTACAACTACTCGCACGGCCCGTACGCGAACTGGATGGCCGGCGGCGGGTACGCCTACTACGCCGGGCTCGGGGACAACCAGCCGAACCCGCCGTACCCGGGGTACATCGGCGGCCCGCAGTACGGGGCCGTCCACGCCGGGAGCCACGGCGGGGCGGGCGGCGGGATGGCGGCCGCCACGTCCGGCGAGGCCACGGTGGTCATCACCCTGCCGGCCGACGCCCGGCTGACGTTCAACGGGGTGCCGGCGGCGGCCACCGGCGGGACCCGGACGTTCAGGACGCCGGTGCTGGACGCCGGCCGGGAGTACGCCTACGACCTGACGGCCGAGGTGCTGGAGGGCGGGACGATCCGGTCGGCCAAGAGGCGGGTCGTCCTCCGGGCCAACGAGCGGGTCGAGGTGACGCTGACCCCGGGCGAGGAGAAGTGACCCGATCCGGCCGAGCGGGGGGCGTCAGGCCCCCGCGCCGGCCACGGGCAGCTTGAACAGGTCGGCGACCGGGACGGCGAACCCGGGCAACACCGGGTCGCCGGTCAGGGTGTCGCCCTCCCGCCGGGTGACGCTCCCGTCGGGGCGGTGACACTTCACGATCCGGGCCTCCGGGTCGACCTCCCACACGAGCGGGACCCCGGCCCGCAACCACTCTTCGACCTTCGTGTTCACCTCCCCGACGGTGTCGTTCGGGGAGTTGACCTCGACCGCCAAGTCCGGGGCGACGGACAGGAACCCCTCGGCGGTCGCCCGGTCGGCGGTCAGCCGGGCGAGGGCGATGAACGACACGTCGGCCCGCCGGACTTGCTTCGGGGCGTGCGGGAAACACTGGTAGCCCGTCCCCTCGGGCGACAGCCAGCCGAGGTTGCCGGGCTTGATGAACTGCTTGATCGCGTCGTACACCTCGCCGGCGACGTAGCTCGACTGGAAGCTCACGTTCCGCTCCTCCAGGTGGCCGTCGATCAGCTCGTACCGCTTCCCCTCGCCGCCCATCCGGAGCAGGTCTTCGGGGGTGACTTCGGGGACGGCGGCCGGGGCCGGCATCGGAGGGGTCAGGACCGCGCTCATGGTCACACCTTCCGCAATGCGATTGTGAGCGGCCGGCCGTCGACGGTGACGGCGGCCGTGAAGGCGTCGGCCGGCTGTTGATCGAGCCGCCGGACGGCCTGCGTCTCGGCGGCGATCGTGCCCCAGTGCGTGTTGATCGCGGCCCGCAACTCCGCATCGTCCGTCCCGAGGAATAGCTCGATCCGGTCGGCCACGTCCAGCCCGGCGTCCTTCCGGGCGTTCTGGACGAACCGGACCACGTCCCGGGCCAGCCCCTCGGCCTTCAGCTCCGGCGTGACCCGCGTGTCGACGGCCACCTGAGTGTTCCCGTCAACCACCCCCGCCCACCCCTCGAGCGCCTTGTACTCGAAGGTGACATCGCCGAGGTCGATCGACATCCCGTCGAGCGGGTGGGGGAACAAGTCCCGCAGCAGGTTGGTGTCGTACTGCCGGGCGTCGAGCCCGGCGACGACCTGTTCGACCTCCTTGAGCCGCGGCCCGAACTTGCCGCCGGCCACCTTCTTGTTCAGCTTGACCGTCGCCCGAAGCAGATCGGCGGCCGGCGGGTCCAGGCGGGTCACCCGCTTGACGTTCAACTCGTCCCGGATCAGGTCGGGGAACCGGTCGACCGCCCGCCGGTCGGCGTCCGACCCGGTCCGGACGCGGACCTCGGCGAGCGGCCGGCGGACGTTCACCTTGGCCGCGTTACGGGCCGCCCCGCCGAGCGAGATGATCCGCTGGACCGCGGCCATGTCGGCCGACAGGTCGGCGTCGACGAGCGACTCGTCGGCGGCCGGGTAGTCGGTCAGGTGGACCGACTCGGGGAACCGGGACTCGGGGGGCTGACGCCCCCCGCTCGCCAAGTTCTTCCACATGACTTCCGTGAGGAACGGGACGACCGGCGCGCACAGCCGGCACAGGTCGAGCAGGACCGTGTGCAGCGTCTGGTACGCGGCTAGCTTGTCCTTGCGGCCGGCCGCGTCCAGGTCCGCGTTCTTGCTCCAGAACCGGTCCCGGTTCCGGCGGACGTACCAGTTCGACAGCTTGGCGTCGACGAACTCCTCGGCGGCCAGGCAGAAGGCCATCACGTCGTACCGCTCGAACGCCCCCCGGGCCGTCGTGATGAGCAACTGCAAGTCGGACAGCAGCCACCGGTCGATGTCGGCCCGCTCGGCGACCGGCACTTGCGGCGTGCCCGGATCGAACCCGTCGAGGGCGGCGTAGTTGCAGAAGAACCCGTAGCAGTTCCACAGCTTCAAGATGAACTTGGCCCGGGCCTCGTCGGCCGGGGTCGGGCCGAAGTTCAGGTTGTTCGCCGGGTTCTGCCGGCAGTACAGCCACCGCATCACGTCCGCCCCGATCGGGCCGTACTGCAACGGCTTCCCGGTCGCGTCCGGGATCGTCCCGCCCTTGTCGGCCGCCGCGATGAACTCGATCGAGTTCCCGTCGGCCTTGTGCATCGGCTTGCCGTACTGGTCGAGCACGGTGGCGAAGCCGAGCAGGTTCCGGAACGGCTCCTCCCGGCCGTCGCTCATCATCGTCGTCATCGCCAGCAGGGCGTAGAACCAGTTCCGGAACTGGCCGGGGAAGCTCTCGGTGATGAAGTCGGCCGGCCGCCAGTCGGCCGGCATCGTGCTGTACGCGACGATGCCCGCGTCCAGCCACGGGTTGCCGACGTCCGGGATGCGGCTCATCAAGTTCCCCGTCCGCGGGTTGCGAATCTTCACCTTGTCGACCCACGGCCGGTGTGGGGTGTGGCCGTCGAACTCGGCCCAGCCCTCGACGGCCCGCTCCCGCAGTTCCTCCCGCGAGCCGATCACCTCGAAGTCGGTCGGGTCCTTCTCATCGACCCAGATCGGCAGGGCGAGCCCCCAGTACCGCTTCTTCGAGATCATCCAGTCGCCCATGTTCCACAGCCAGTCGCGTTCGCGGGCCCGGCCGTTGAGCGACTCCGGCAGGAACGTCACCCGGTCCACCACCTTCATGATGTCGCCGCGGAAGCCGTCCTCGGTGTTCCGCGGCCCCATGTTGATGAACCACTCGTCCACCAGCCGGTACAGCAACTCCGTCTTGCACCGCCAGCAGTGCGGGTAGCGGTGGACGTAGCGCTCGGTGGCGAACAGCCGGTCGGCCGTCTTCAGCTCCTCGAACACCACCTCGGCCGTGGCCGGGTCGGCGGCGTTCATCCCCACGAACGGCCCGAAGCCCTCCACGAACACCCCGGCGTCGTCGATCGGGGCGACCGGCGGCAGCCCGTTGGCCCGGCCCCAGCCGTAGTCGATCGCGCCACACCCGGGGGCGGTGTGGACGATCCCCGTCCCCTCGGTCTCGGTCACGTCCTTGCCGCCGTCGATGACCGTGTGGGCGGCCGCGGCCGTGACCGCCGGCCACTTCCCCGACTGCCGCGTGACCTTCGCCACGTCCTCGGGGAAGCCGTACTCGTGGTTCTGGGCCGGGAGTGCGTCGAACGGCCCCGCGTACGCCAGCCCGAGCAGGTCGGCCCCCTTGACCTCGCCGACGACCTCGTAGGTCTCGCCCTTCCCGGCCCTGACCTTGAAGTGCTGCTCGATGCTCGACAGGTGCGGCACCCCCGGCAGCCACTCGCGGGTCTTCTTCTTGCCCCCGGCCGCCGCGGCGTCTTCTTCGTCCCCCCCGCCCTCCATGCGGTTGAGCTTGAACGCCCCGTTGGCGACGTAGTACACCTCGCCCTTCACCCGCACCTTGAGGTACGTGAGTTCGGGGTTCACCGCCGCGCCGACGTTACTGGTGAGGGTCCACGGCGTCGTCGTCCAGACCAACAGGTTCTCGCCCGGGCGGTCCTTGAGCGGCAGCCTCACGAACGCGGCCTTGTGCTCGACGTACTTGTACCCCTCCTTCATCTCCATCTCGGACAGCCCGACCCCGCACCGGCCGCACCACGGCATCACGTCGTAGCCGCGGTAGACGAGCCCCTTGCGGTGGCACTTCTGGAGGAACGCCCAGATCGTGTAGTTGTTCCGCTCCGACATGGTTAAGTACGACTTCCGGTCGTCGGGCCGCTCGGCCCAGTCGGCGTCGCCGCGGTCCCAGTTCATCCAGTACCCGAGTCGGACGCTCTGGTCGGTCTGCACCCGGGCGTACTTGTCGACCCGGTCCTTGCAGGCCTGCACGAAGCGGTCGACGCTGGCCTCCGGGTCGCCGGGCACCAAGTTCTCGATGTCCCGCTTCGACTTCAGCCCGAGTTCCTTCTCGACCTCGACCTCGACCCACAGCCCCTGGCAGTCGAACCCCTGCTGGTAGCGGAGGTCGCGGCCGGTCATGGCGAAGTAGCGGTTGTAGGCGTCCTTGTACGTCCGCCCCCAGGCGTGGTGGACGCCCATCGGGTTGTTGGCCGTGATCGGGCCGTCGAGGAAGCTCCACTTCGGCTTCCCGGCGTTGAGGGCCTTCCGCTTGTCGAAGATGCCGTGCTCATCCCAGAACTTGAGGATCGCCCGTTCGAGGGCCGGGAAGTCAACACCCTGCGTTTCGACCCGGGCGAACGGACTGGCGGGCACGGCATCGGCCACGGCAACGGCTCCTCGGCGGTGGACAGAGCACCCATTTTACGGACCGCCCCGAACCCGTCGCGGTTCACGGCACGGCCCTACAACCCGCACATCCCGCCCAGTCGGCCTACGCACATCCCGTTCGACCGATCCGTTCGGTAAACTCCTCCCCACTTCACCGGTTTTTCGCTCCCCCCTGACCCGGGTGGGACGCACAATTGTTGGAACCGGTCCATCCGGTCCGCCCACCCCAACCCGCACGGTGTACCAATGGCGAAGACGACCGCCGGCACCGCCAGGAAGGCCCCGACCTCCTCCAAGTCCGTCGCCACGGCCGGCGCACCCACCCGCAAGAAGGCCGGGGCCTCAGCCCCCGGGCTCGCCCCCGCCGGGGCACTCCCCCGGTCCGCCACCCGCACCAAGTTCACCCTGTTCAACCTCCTCGGCCAGCCCCGGGCCTACTACCTCGTCGAGCCGATCGACGTGCCCCGCCCGCCGGCCGACCCCAAGAAGAAGACCGTCGCCCACAGCATCATCGTCGTCGACCGGTCGGGCTCGATGTACTCCGCGATGGCCGACACCCGCGACACCCTGCTGAAGCTCCTGACCCTCGACGAGTACGCCCAGTTCGACCTCGTCGTCACCCTCATCTCGTACTCGTCCGACGGCGACGTGACCTGCCACTTCGAGCGGGCCCCGATCGGCGAGATCATGAAGAAGGGGTCGAAGTACCAGCAGGCCATCGGCAAGCTGCAAGTGACCGGCGCGACGTGCATCTCGCAGGGCCTCAAGATGGCCGTCGACAAGGCCGGCGACAAGGAGCTGACCGCCATCACCCTGCACACCGACGGGTACGCCAACGACCCGTCCCCGGCCGCCGAGTCGAACAACCTGTTGGAGCAGACCAGCCGGTTGACCGGCAAGGACGCCTTCGTCAACGCCATCGCCTACAGCGACTACTCCGACTTCCGGCTCCTCTCCCGGGTGGCCAACGCCGGCAGCGGGGCGTGTGTGAAGGCGGGGAACATCGCCGGGGTGTACAACGCCCTTTACAGCAGCACCAAGATTCTCGGCAGCTCCGTCACCCCGCCGATCGACGTGCCGCTGCCCAAGGGCGTGACGTACCAGGTGTTCGTGTCGCGGTCGGCGGGCCGCATCAACGGGGCGGCCGGGCCGCTGAGCATCCGCGGCCTGAAGGCCGACGACGACGGCGTCATCTACCGGTTCACCAAGCTGACCCAGGCCGAGTACGACCGGCTCGACGCCCCGGCCGAGCAGACGAGCGAGGCCGTGCTGGCGTTCAGCCGGGCGAATCTCGCCGAGGGGAACCTGAACGCGGCCAAGTACGCACTCGGCAGCACGTATGACGCCACCCTCGTCAACCTCCACGGCCGGGCCCTCACCAACAACCAGGTGGCGGCCTTCGCCGGCGATCTCGATACCGTCCTCCTGTTCAACCCCGGGCAGCTCGCCGAGCACACCATCCTCGCCGAGGTGCCGGTCAACCGCCGGGTGCCGCTCCTCGACCTCGTGAGTGTGCTGGACGACCACCGCGACGGCTTCACCATCAACCGCAAGGCCCTCCAGGACGTGTACGTCCGCCGCGGCCTGAAGCGGCTCCAGGGCACCCGGGACGACGCCGGCAACCTGGTCGAGCCGACGCTGAAGACCGAGTTCGTCGGCGACGACCCGTACCTGCCGATCACCTCGTTCGACGTGAACCGGAACACGGCCACGATGAACCTGATGCTGACGCGGAAGGTCCGGCTCGTCCCGGCCGGCGGCGGCAAGCCGATCACCGAGGTCGCCGGCATCAAACTCGACAACCTCACCACGTTCAACAACTACACCCTCGTCGGCGACGGCGAGCTGAACGTGCCGTACCTCAAGCTCAAGATCGGCGACAAGAAGCTGTTCGACGCCCTGGCCAAGCTGGAGGTGCTGGAGGTCGACGGCGTGCCGGCCGCCAAGTACGCCGCCGACCAGGAGTACACGCTGAAGCTCGACGAGCTGCCGGTCGTCCCGCCGTTCTCGGGCAGCATCGACCTGACCGGGGTGTTCGACGAGCTGGCCCGGCTGAAGGTCCTCTCCAGCCTCTGCGCCGCCCACCTGAAGGAGGAGGCGGCCGACCTGACCCCGGAGCAGGTCGAGCAGCTCAAGGCCCACTACCTGTCGAAGAGCCTGTTCCTCAACTTCCCGACGACCAACCCGTACACGGACCTGAAGCAGGCCCTGGCCGAGGGCTCCGTGGACACCCGCACCAGCTACAAGATCGACGTCGGCGACCGGACCGTCCTGAACCTGTCCAAGCTGCACAGCGCGAACAAGTTCCTGGACCGGATGTACGAGTTAACAAAGGCCGACGGCACCCCGATGGAGAAGCCGGCCTTCGAGGACACGCTGGACGGCGACGTGAAGTACAAGCACAAGACGCTGTCGGCCCGGACGAAGGTGACGAAGGCCGACGAGTTCATGAAGACCTTGTTCGACGACTTCCTCGGGCTCAAGGGGAACGGCGCGGCGGTGAAGGTGCTGGAGTCGGTGAAGGCCGACAAGCTCGCGGCGATCGTCAAGGACCGGGCGAAGGGCAAGCAACCCGCCCGAAAGGTGTTCGTGGAGGCCCTGGCCGACGCCCGGAAGAAGCTCGACGCCCGCAGCGACGACCTGTTCCGCGAGCGGCTCAGCCCGCTCGTCTTCTACGTTGGGGCGACGGGCCTGTTGCCCGACGAGGCCGACGCGAAGGCCCTCTCGGCCGAGCAACTGATGGCCAAGTATCCCGAACTCGCCCTGTCGAAGGACGAGAAGGAGGGGACGTTCTTCGAGCTGGGCGACGCCATCCTGAGCGTCTATGCGAAGACGGAGTACTTCTCGCGGTGACGCGGGCTGCCGGCACCCGGCGGCGTCAGCCGCCGGGCCGCCCGGTCCACCACCCCCGGGCCGGCCGGTCGCCGACGACCTCCCGGAGCCGGGCCGCCAGGTCGTACACCCGGGTGTACCGCCGCCACGGGTCCTTCCGCAGGCACTTCAGGCAGACCGCGTCCAAGCCCGGCGGCACCTCCGGGTTGAGCCGGGACGGCGGGACCGGCTCGGCCGCCCTCACCCGTCCCGACACCTCCCCGGCCGTCGCCCCGGCGAACGCCGGCCGGCCGGTCAGCAGTTCGTACAGGATCAGCCCCAGGCCGTACACGTCGGTGTGCGGCCGGGCCTCGGCCGCCGGGTCGCGGAGGTACTCCGGCGGTAGGTCGCCGAGCCCGGCCGGGTCGCCCTCGGCCGCGGGCAACGCTCCCTGGAAGAGCCCGCCGGTCGGGCGGAAGTCGGCCAGCCGGGGGGTGTCGCCGGCGGCGAACAGGACGTTGGCCGGCTTCAGGTTCGCGTGGACGACCCCCTGGCGGTGCAGGTAGCCGACCACCTCGGCCAACTGCACGACCAGCCCGACCGCCTCGCGGACCGGCCGGGGCCGGCCGCCCAGCCGGGCGGCCAGGCTTCCCAGCGGGGCGAACTCCGAGACGACCACCGGTGACCCGTCCCACCACCCGGCCCGGACGACCGGGACGACCTGCGGGTGGGCCACGGCCGGCAGCCGCCGCAGCCGGGCCTCCCACTCCTCGCGGGTGCCGGTCCCGGGCGGGAACACCTTCACCGCGACCGGCTGCCGGGTTGAGACGGACTCGGCCCGGTAGACGGCCGCCCCGGGGCCGCGGCCGACCTCGCCGACGAGCCGGTAGCCGTCGCGGATCGCCGACCGACCCAGCCGTTCAACCGGCGTCGGCGGCACGGCGATGACCGGTACGCCGGCCAGGAACCGGCCGAGGTCGTCGGCCAGCGCCTGCGCCGACCCGTACCGCCGGGCCGGCTCCTTCTCCAGGCACTTCAGGCAGACGGTTTCGAGGTCGGCGGGGGCACCCGGCTCGACCCGGCCGGGCGGCTCGGGGTCGTCGTGCAAGACCTGCCGGACGGTCTCGTCGCGGGTGTCGGCCCGGAACGGCGGGCGGCCGGTCAGGCACTCGTACAGGACCGCCCCGAGGGCCCACACGTCGGCCCCCGGCCCGACCTCGTGGACCCGCCCGGCCGCCTGCTCGGGGGCCATGTAGCCCGGGGTGCCGAGGACGGCCCCGTCCTGGGTCCAGGCCGTCGTGTCGGCGTCGAGCCGCTTGGCCAGCCCAAAGTCGGAGACTTTGGGAGTCATCAAGTCACCAAGTCGCAAGTCGTCAAGTCGAGCCAGTTTCTCCTCGGCAGACTTGATGACTTGAAGGCTTGATGACTTGATGACTGGCGACAGCAGGATGTTGGCCGGCTTCAGGTCGCGGTGGACGATGTTCCGGTCGTGGGCGGCCTGGACGGCGAGGGCGACGAGGCGTACCAACTCGGCCGCCTCGCGGGCCGGGAGGGGCGTCCCGCCGAGGTGCCGGTCGAGCCCGCCGCCGGCGACCAGCTCCATCGCCAGGAACGGACGGCCGGCGTGCTCGCCGACCTCGTACACCTCGACCACGTTCGGGTGCCGGACCCGGGCGGCCGCCTCGGCCTCGACCCGGAACCGGGCCCGGGCGGTCGGCCCGGCCAGGGCGGCGTCGCGGATCACCTTCAGGGCGACGAGCCGGCCGGTGGGGACGTGCCGGGCCCGGTAGACGACCCCCATCCCGCCGCGGCCGAGTTCGTCGAGGAGATCGTAGCCCGGGATGGTGGGCCGGTCGGTGGCCCCGTCGGGGGCCGGCGTCCAGTCGCCGGTGGCCGACGAGGTGTTCATCGGCGGCCTCCTCCCGGGGCGAAGCCCGAGTGTAAGCCGCCCGGCCCGGGCCGACAAGGGCGGTAGGGGCGGGGGCCGGCGTCCGCGCCGGCCCCGGGGCGTCGGGTCAGCCGGTCACGGCCGGTTCTCCCGCGGGATCATGTACAGCAGCCCGCCCTTGAGGACCGACGGCTTGTTCGGGATCTTGGCGATCTCCTCGAAGTGCGGGTACATCGTCGGGGACAAGTAGCCCGTCACCAGCCACCCGTGGTCCGGCCCGGCGAACCGCCCGGGCGAGGTCTTCATCGTCCCCTGGGTCGGGGCCGCCCCGTTGAACAGGATGTCGTACTGCTCCCGCGGGTCCCACTGGAGGTTGAACACCGCCGGCGTCGCCAGCGGCATCTCCGTCCCCAGCCAGGTGTCCTTGGTGGTGAACATGAACTTGTACTGGTTCACCCGCACCCCGGCGAACGTCTGGTCGGTGTAGTAGAAGAACGTGTCCCGCTTGCCCGGCCCCTTGCCCAGCAGGTACGGGCTGTTGTCGACCCCGTCGAAGACGATCGGCTTGCCGTCGTTGTCCTTCCAGACGTGCGGCGGGGCCTCGGCCCCGATCAACCCGGCGAACGTCGGCCACCAGTCCATGTGCGACATCATCTCGGTGGCCACCGTCCCGGGCTTGATCTTGCCCGGCCACCGGGCGATCGCCGGGCACCGGAACCCGCCCTCGTACCCGCTCCCCTTCTCGCCCCGGAACGGGGTGTACCCGGCGTCCGGCCAGGCGTCCACCCAGGCCCCGTTGTCGGTCGTCCAGACGATCAGCGTGTCCTCGTCGATGCCGGCGTCCTTGACGGCCTGGACCACCTTCCCGGTGTTGTCGTCCAGTTCCATCAGGCTGTCGAGGTACGGGTACTTGCCCGGCGACTTGCCCTTCCACTCCGGGGACGGGAAGTTCGGCTGGTGAAGTTTCATGAAGTTCAGGTACATGAAGAACGGCTTGTCGTCCTTGGCGTGGTCCTTGATCCACTTGACCGCCGTCTCCCGCATCTGGTTGTCCACCGTCGCCAGGTCCTTGTAGGTGAACTCCCGGGTCTTGACCGGCCGGCCGCCCGGCTTCTGCTCCCACTCGCCGCGGTTGATCTTGTCCCACGCGGCCATGAACTTCGGGTCGTCCTTCGGCCAGGCCGGGTTCAGGGTCGGGTCGTCGTAGGCGTACACCCCGGCGTAGTACGGGAGCATGTGGTACATCTCGTCGAACCCGTGGGCCGTCGGGTAGGCGTCCGGCACGTCCCCGAGGTGCCACTTGCCGAGCTGGACCGTGCCGTACCCGCTCTTCTTGAGGAACTCGGCGACGGTCGGGGTCTCCTTGGTCAGCCGGTCCGGGTCGCCGGGGACGAGGACCAGGGACAGGGCGGTGCGGATCGGGATGCGGCCGGTGATGAAGCTGGCCCGGCCGGCGGTGCAGCTCGCCTGCCCGTAGTAGTTGGCGAACCGGACGCCCTCGGCGGCGAGCTTGTCGATGTGCGGGGTGGGGGCGCCCCGCATGGCCCCGCCGCCGTAACAGCCGGGGTCGCCCCAGCCCACGTCGTCGGTCATGATGAACAGGATGTTCGGCTTCTTGCCGGCCGCGGCCTTCTTCTCCGGCTGGGCGACGGCCGCGACCGGTTGGGTGGGCGGCGGGGCGGGCTCGGCGGCCGCGGCCGGGGGTGAGGCG
>JAIEQO010001070.1 GCA_019747655.1 Gemmataceae bacterium
CCGGACGACCGCCGCCGGGCCCGGGCCGCCGGGTTCGACGCCCACCTGGCCAAGCCGGTCGACCCGGCCGCCCTGGTGGCCGCCGTCGCCGCCCTGGCCGGGCGGCCGGGGAAGGTGAGCCGATGAAGGTGCTGGTGGTGGACGACAACCCGGACCTGGCCCGGTCGTCGGCCCTGCTCCTGGGGCTCGACGGGCACGACGCCCGGACGGCCGAGACCGGCCGGGCGGCGGTCGCCGAGGCGGCCGCCTTCCGCCCGGACGTGGTCCTGCTCGACC
The DNA here is from genome assembly GCA_019747655.1 of Gemmataceae bacterium. Classification (GTDB taxonomy): domain Bacteria; phylum Planctomycetota; class Planctomycetia; order Gemmatales; family Gemmataceae; genus Urbifossiella. The sequence goes on from JAIEQO010001070.1 coordinate 277, forward strand.
TGTCGCTGCCCGACCTGCCCGGGGTCGAGGTCGCCCTCCGGCTCCGGGCCGAGTTGGGCGGCGGGGTGGTCATCCTGGCCGTCTCCGGGCTCGACCCGGAGGACCGGCCGGCGTCCGACCCGGGGGTGTTCGACGGCCACCTGGTCAAGCCGGTCGACCTGTCCGACCTCGGCCGGCTCGTCGGCCGCCGGTAGCGACTCTTCCATACGGGCGCCCAGGAACGGCGTTGGGCCACCGACCGTGCCGGAAAATTCACCGGCGACGGGTGCGGCAAGCCGGTCCGCACGATTCCGCCCGTCCGGCGCCCGAGCGTCGCCGGGGTCGTGCGCCGAAGTCCGTGGCCGCCAATCCTGTCGGTTCTTACGGCCCGTGTTTATCCGACGCCGCTCAGGGCGACAGCCGTAGTGGTCGGGCCGGCCGGGGCCGGCGACTTCGCGGCCGAACTCGGGCGTTCGGCTTGTGCGGGCCGGGGGCGGGCGTTAATCTTGAGTGTTAATCCCGCAGATTACCACCGGCGACCGGGGCCGTAGGTCCCCCCGATTGCGGAAATTCCGCCCGACCCGCAAATCGATCTCGCCCGTACATCCGTCGGTGAACGTAGGGACTCGGCCTCGTCAGACTCGCACCGTCCGGAGACGCCCGATGCGCGCCCGCCGCGACCGCACCCGCGCGACCCCCCTGTCCGTGACCCGCCTGGAAGACCGGACCGTGCCCCGCGGGGGGCCGAGTACCGACCTGGTGGCCTTGCCGCCGCAGTACTACCTGGCCGGCCCGAACTCCGGGTTCCTCTCCGGCCCCCAGGCCGGGGACTACCAGGCCCTGGCGGCCCAGGCCCTCCTGTCCCACGCCGCCACCCTCGGGCTGTCGGCGGCCGACGTGGCCGACCCGATCACGACCGACGCCTACCGGGACGACGGGGGGACCGGGGCCGGGCACGTCTACTTCGTCCAGAAGTACAACGGGCTGCCGGTCCTCAGCGCCAAGGTCGGGGTCCACCTGACCGCGGCCGGGGAGGTCATCACCGTCAACGGCGGGTTCGTCCCCGGGCTGGCGGCGACGGCCGCCGGCACCCCGGCCGCCCCGACCGTGACCTGGACCGAGGCGGTGGCGGCCGCCGCCACCTACTTCGGGCTGACCGCCACCGCCCCGCCCAAGGTCGCGTCGTCGACCGGCGGGCTGGAGCGGGCGGCGGTGGTCGACGCCCCGGGGGTGTCGTACACCCCGATCCCGGTCAGCCTGACGTACACGACGACCGCCAACGGGGTCCGGCCGGCCTGGCGGATGTACCTCGACCAGAGCCGGGGGTCCGACCCGCACTACTACGACGCCGCCGTCGACGCCATGACCGGTCAGGTGGTGTACAACGTCGACTGGGTCGACCGCAAGGCGGCGTACCGGGTCCAGGCGTACCCGGACGGGAGCCCGAACAACGGCCCGCGGCAGCTCCTGGTCAACCCGGCCGACCCCGGCCCGTCCCCGTTCGGCTGGCAGGACACCAACGGGGTCGAGGGGGCGGAGTTCACCGACACCCGGGGGAACAACGTCTACGCCCAGGACGACCTGGACAACAACAACGCCGGCGGGAGCCGGCCGGCGGGCGGCAAGGGGCTGTTCTTCGACAACCCGATCGACCTGACCAAGGAGCCCGAGACCCACATCGACGGGCTGGTCACCAACCTGTTCTACTCGATCAACGTCCTCCACGACGTCCGGGCCAAGTACGGGTTCGACGAGGCGGGCGGGAACTTCCAGCAGAAGAACTACACCGGCAAGGGGCTGGGCGGGGACGCCGTCCAGGCCGACGCGATGGACGGGGGCGGGACCGACAACGCCAACATGCTCACCCTCCCGGACGGGATGCCCGGGTCGCGGATGCAGATTTACAAGACGACCGTCAACATCAACACCGGCCAGCCGGTGATCCCGAACCGCGGCGGGGAGCTGGACAACGACACCATCCTCCACGAGTTCGGGCACGGGGTGTCGAACCGGCTGACCGGCGGCCCGGCCGACGCCAGCGCCCTGCGGACGGTCCAGAGCCGGGGGATGGGCGAAGGCTGGAGCGACTACGACTTCCTGGTCTTCACCCAACTCGCCGGCGACGGCAAGAACGCCCGCCGGCCGTTCGCCACGTACACCAACGGGGAGACGCTGGCCGGGAACGGGATCCGCCAGAACCCCTACTCGTACGACCTGAAGATCAACCCGATCACCTTCGACTCCTACAACGACAACCCGAACGACATCTACAACACCGGCGAGGCCTGGACGTCGTCCCTGTGGGACATGACCTGGCTGCTGATCGACCGGTACGGGTTCGACCCGGACCTGTCGACCGGGTACACGGCCGGGAAAAACCCCGGGCTGGGGGCCGGCGGGAGCGGGAACAAGCTGGCCCTGCGGCTGGTCACCGACGCGATGAAGCTCCAGCCGGCCAACCCGTCGTTAATCCAGGCCCGCAGCGCCCTCCTGTCGGCCGACGTGGCCCTGACCGGGGGGCAGAACCGGCGGGCCATCTGGGCCGCCTTCGCCCGCCGCGGGCTCGGCAGCGGGGCCGCCACCTCGGACTCGACCTCGACCCAGCTGACCACCGCCTTCGACCTGCCGGACGCCGCCGACAACCCGGGGGTCGTGGCCCAGTCCCCGGCCGGGGTGACGGCCGCCACCCCGGGGTCGCTGACGCTGACGTTCAGCGAGCCGATGAAGGCCGACAGCTTCTCGCTGGCCGACGACGTGGTCGGCTTCACCGGCCCGGCCGGGCAGGACCTGAGGGGGAGCATCACCGGGTTCGCCTGGACCAGCCCGACCGCCCTGCGGGTCGACTTCACCCCGCCGGCCCGGGCCGAGGGCCGGTACGCCCTGACCCTCGGGCCGAACGTCCTGTCGGCCGACAACGCGACCCCGCTCGACCAGAACTTCGACGCCGCGACCGGCGGCACGGCCGACGGGTACACCGCCTACTTCGGGTACGACGCCAACCCCCAGACCGTCACCGTCGCCCCGGTCAACGCCACCCTGGAGTCCGGCCAGGACTCGATCCTGGTCACCTTCAGCGAGCCGGTGGCGGCGGCCAGCCTGTCCCCGGCCGACCTGCAGCTGTCGGCCGGCAAGGGCCCCGACCAGCCGACCGTCGCCGCGGTCGTCCCGGTCTCCCCGACCCAGGCCCGGTTCGACGTCACCGGGCTGGTCCCCGGCCCGCTCTACCTGAGCCTCAAGTACGGGGCCGGGACCGACCTGAGCGGGTTCGCCAGCAAGGCCCTGAACACCACCCTGACGGTCGTCCCGGCCGGGCCGGAGATCGGCGAGACCCCGCTCCCGGTGCCGCTCGAGCTGATCGGCCCGCTCGGCTGGCAGGCGTACCAGGGGAAGGCCAACACCTGGGTCGGCGTCGCCGGCGACACCGACACCTTCACCTTCAACCTGGACGGCGGGTCGCGGCTGACGGCGGTGGTCGACCAGGCCCCGACCCTCCAGGCCAAGGTGACGCTGACCGGGCCGCTCGGCACGACCGTCGGGACCTCGACCGCGGCCGCCCCCGGCGGGGCCGCCGCCACCGCCCCGGTCGACGCCTACGTGACCGGGGCCTACCGGCTGAAGGTCGAGGGCGTCGGGGACACCACCGGGGCGTACCGGGTGCGGCTCTTGTTCAACGCGGTGAACGAGGCCGAGGGGCTCGGCGGGGCGGCCAACGACACCCGGGCCACGGCCGAGGGGCTGGACCCGGCCCTGGTCCCGTACGGGGACGGGGCGGACGGGATCACCGCCGTCGGGACGGTCGGCGGGGCCGACCCGGCCGACAGCTTCTCGGTCCCCGTGGCCGAGGGCCAGACGCTGTCGGTCGGGCTCGACCGGCTGGCCGGCGGGGCCACCCTCCAGCTGCTCGACAAGGACGGGGTGTCGGTCGGGACGACCGCCCAGCCGGACAACTTCGCCCTGGGCAACACGATCACCGCCCAGGCCGCCGGGACGTACACCGTCCGGGTGGTCGGCGGGCCCGGGCTGGCGGCCGACCCGTACGTCCTCAGCATCGTCCGCGGCGGGGTGATCGAGCGGGAGTCCAACGGCACCCCGGCGACCGGCCAGACCGTCCCCGGGACCGCCGTGGTCCGCGGCGGCCTCGTCGGCGGGGAGACGGACTACTACACGGTCGTCCTGCCGGCCCCGGCCAACCTGACCCTGGCGACCTCGACCCCGGCCGGCGGGCCGGGCCTGTTCGACAACCCGCTCGACCCGCAGGTCGAGCTGTACGTACTGGACCCGCAGGGCCGGCCGACGCTGGTGACGTCGGTCGTCGACGTCGGGACCGGGGACGGCAAAAACGCCCTGCTCCGGGGCGTCGGCCTCCCGGCCGGGACGTACAAGGTCAAGGTCACCGGCGCCCTCGGGTCGGCCGGCGAGTACCTGCTCCGGACGACCACCGGCGACCCGGGCCCGGCCGGGGTGCGGATCGGCGGGCCGCTGACCGTCGCCGAGGGCCAGCCGCTGACCCTGGCGGCCGCGGCGGTGGACCCGAACGGCGGGGCCCTGACCTACTCCTGGGACCTGAACGGGGACGGGACGTTCGGGGACGCCGACCTCACCGGCCCGACCCCGGCGGTCGACTGGGACACCCTCCAGGGCCTCGGCATCGACAACGGCCCGGGCCTCCTCCCGTACCCGGTCCGGTTCCGGGTGTCCGACGGGACGACCACCTCCACCTCGACCGGGGTGGTGCTGACCGTCACCAACACGCCCCCGTCCGGGACGCCGACGGCCGGCGGGTCGGTCGGCGAGACCGAGGTGCTGACCGTCGGGTTCACCGACGCCACCGACCCGTCCCTGGCCGACCGGACGGCCGGGCTGCGGTACAGCTTCGACTTCGACGGGGACGGCAAGTGGGACCTCGGGAACGGGACCTACGCCGGGTCCAAGGACGTCCCCCAGACGACCACCGTCCCGCCGGCCTTCGTGGCCGACGGGCCGGGGGCGTTCACCGTCCGGGCGGTGGTGATCGACCAGGACGGCGGCACCTCCCCGGTCGCCCTGATCCCGTTCACCGTCACCAACGCCGCCCCGCTGGCGGCGTTCGACGACCCCGGGGAGTTCCGGGAGAACGAGGACGGCCGGTTCCTGACGGTCGGCGGGATCGTCGACTCGGCCGCCGACCGGAAGGCCGGGCTCCGCTACAGCGTCGACTTCGACGGGGACGGCAAGTGGGAGGTCGGGGACGGGGCGACCTACGGCGGGTCGGAGGCCGTCGGCGACGACAACAAGATCGTGGTCGACCGGAAGTACTTCCCGGAGGGGCCGGCCGTCCTGACCGTCCGGGCCAAGGTGTTCGACAAGGACGGGGCGTCGACCGAGTTCGTCCGGGACGTCACCATCGCCAACGCCGCCCCGACGGCCGCCCTGACGACGACCGGGGGGACGGACGAGGGCGGGTCGGCCGGGGTCAGCCTGGCGAACGCGGAGGACGCCTCGGCCGGGGACACCGCGGCCGGGCTGCGGTACAGCTTCGACTTCGACGGGGACGGCAAGTGGGACCTCGGGGGCGGGACCTTCGCCGGGTCGGACGGGGTGGCCGCCAGCCAGGCGGTCCCGGCCGAGCTGCTGGCCGACGGCACCGCCGCCGGGCTGACCGTCCGGGCCCGGGTGCTCGACCGGGACGGCGGGTTCACCGACTACGCGGCCACCATCCCGGTGGCCAACGTCGCCCCGGTCGCCCGGGGCGGGGTGGCGGTGGCCCCGGCCGGCGGCGGCCCGGTCACCGTCGGGGCCCCGCTGACCGTGACCGTGGCCGGCGTGTTCGACCCGTCCCCGGTCGACACCACCGCCGGGTTCCGGTACAGCTACGACCTGAACAACGACGGCGACTTCGCCGACGCCGGGGAGGCGGCCGACTCGCCGCTGGCGGTGTACGCCATCCCCGGGTACCAGAGCCCCGGGCCGGCGGTCGTCCGGGTCCGGGTGGCCGACAAGGACGGCGGGGCCACCCTGTACACCGTCCCGCTGACCGTGGCCAACGTCGCCCCGACGGCCGCCCCGGCCCCGGCCGCCCCGGTCCTCGAGGGCGGGGCGGGCACCGTCCGGGTGGCCGCCACCCACCCGTCGTCGGTCACCACCCGGGCCGGGTTCCGGTACGCCTTCGACTTCGACGGGGACGGCAAGTTCGACCTCGGCACCGGGGCGAGCTACAAGGGCGGGGTGGCGTCGGCCGAGGCGGCCATCCCGCCGGCCCTGTTGACCGACGGGGCCGGGACCGTCACCGTCAAGGTCCGGGTGTACGAGCTGAACGGGCTGTTCGCCGACGTGGACGTGCCGGTGGCGGTCCGGAACGTCGGCCCGACGGCCACCCTGGTCCCGCCGGCCGGCCGGGTCGAGGTCCGCACCCCGGTCACGTTCACCCTGGCCGGGGCGACCGACCCGTCCCCGCAGGACCGGGCGGCCGGGTTCACGTACAGCTTCGACTTCAACAACGACGGCGACTTCGCCGACGCCGGGGACGTGAGCGGGGCGACCGCCCCGGCGGCCGTCACCCAGTTCGGGCGGACCGGCCCGCACACCGTCCGGGCCCGGGTGACGGACAAGGACGGCGGGTTCACCGACTACACCGCCACCGTGACGATCGGGACGCTGACCAAGACCTGGTACGCGGCCGGGGTCGGGGCCGACAACCCGCCGGTCGCCCGGCTGTACGACGGGGCCGGGACCGTCCGGTTCGCCGGCCAGGTGTTCCAGAACGCGGCCACCGGCGGGGTCCGGGTGTCGGTCGCCGACGTGAACGCCGACGGCACCCCGGACCTGGTGGCGGCGTCCGGCCCGGGCCTGCCGGCCGAGGTCGCGGTGGTCGACGGGAAGACGCAGGCGGTGCTGTTCCGGACCCGGCCGTTCGGGACGTTCGCCGGCGGGGCGTTCGTGGCCGCCGGGGACGTGGACGGGGACGGCCGGGCGGAGATCGTCGTCACCCCGGACCAGGGCGGCGGCCCGCGGGTGGTGGTGTACAACGGGGACGGGTTCCGGCAGGCGGCCAGCTTCTTCGGCATCCAGGACCCGAACTTCCGCGGCGGGGCCCGGGCGGCCCTGGCCGATGTCAACGGGGACGGGCTGTCGGACCTGCTGGTGTCGGCCGGGTTCGGCGGCGGCCCGCGGGTGGCCGGGTTCGACGCCCAGACGCTGTTCACCAGCCGGCAGAAGCTGTTCGCCGACTTCTTCGCCTTCGACACCGCCCTGCGGAACGGGGTGTACCTGTCCGGCGGGGACATGGACGGGGACGGGCAGGCGGAGGTGGTGCTCGGGGCCGGGCCGGGCGGCGGCCCGCAGGTCATCGCCCTGGACGGGCTGTCGCTCCTGGAGGGGCGGCGGGTCGAGCGGGCCAACTTCTTCGCCGACGACATCAACAACCGGGGCGGGGTGCGGGTGACGGTGGCCGACGTGGACGACGACGGCCGGGCCGACATCGTCACCGGGGACGCCACCGGGCCGGGGCTGAGCGTCTTCCGGGGGAGCCAGACCCTGGCCAGCGGCCGGCCGGTCGAGGAGGTCGAGTTCTTCCCGTTCTCGGCCCTGATGAACGGGGTGTTCGTCGGCTGACCGGAGCCGACGGCCCGCGAAACCCCGACGCCCACCCGCACCCGCGGGTGGGCGTTTTCGTTTCCCCCGTGCGTGCCGCCGTCACATCGGATGGGAAACGGGTTGCCACTCCTTGACGGGGTGTACGGGACCGGTTAACTTCGACGTAACTTTCCGGGAATGTGGCATGGCCCGCACAGCCGCTTCGCTTGTCGTCGTCGTCCTCGGCGGGCTGGGCCTGTTGTTTGCCGGCCCGCCGCTCGACGTGGACACCCCCAAGCCGGTCGCCGTCGCACCCCCGCCCCGGGACGCGGACGAAACACGGTCGTTCACGCGGGCCGCACTCGAGGCCCGGACTGAGGGTACGAAGAGCGAAGGTGATTTCGGCGTTATCACCTGGCGGGTGGAGGCGGGCGTCCGGCGACTGGCCTCGACCAAGAAGGACGTAATCGAACTCCACTGGGGCATCAGGTACAACGGTCCTCGACCCCCGCTGCACGTCCAGCGGCCGTCCCTGACGAGCGGGTGGCCCGAAAGCACAGTCGCCCTCGTCTCGGCCATCCCCCAGGGCAAGGAGAGGGGCCGGGATGTCAAGTTCATGTACACGGACGACAAGTTCCCGTACGCCCGGCATCGGGCCGAGGGCAGCCCGATCGAGTGGTACATCCTGGAGAAGGGGGGGGAGTGGGCGACCGGGACGGAGACGATCAGCGTGACCGAGTTGAAGGGCATCCTCCAGTCCGGGTACCCGGGCGAGTTCCCCCCCGGGTGCCCGCCCCCCTCTCTTTATGTCTCCCTACTCCACCACGCTACCCAGCGCGGGGGAGAACTCGACTGCTGGACCGGTGACCTGATCGCTGACTCGGTGTCCGTGCCTGAACTCAGCGACTGGTAGGCGGCGAAAGTTTGTTCTGTGCTGCCCCTCTACCCCGAGTCGGATACGACCATGGCCGGTCCCCGCACGCTCCAGATCGAGACGCTCGAAGGCCGCGTCGTCCCGGTCACCTGGCCGGTCGGCCCGCCACCCGGCGGAGGGCCGGCCCAACTGCTTGGCACCTACGGGCAGTATCAGGAGTTCCAGCTTACTCCCGAGCAGGTTGCAGCGCGGAAACTTGACCAGACGAAGAGCTGGTTCGAGGACCACCTCCACGAGGGATTGGACATCGCAGCCCCGGCCGACTCCGATGTCAAGGCGGTCATGGCCGGCGTCGTGGAGGCCGTTTACCGGGACCCCACCACCCCGTTCTACTCCTTCATCGTCGTGCGGGATGCTACCCCGGGGGCAGACGGAAAGACCAGGGGCTGGAACTACAAGCATGTCAACGCCGATCCCCGCGTCTCTAAGGGCGTCCGGCTTGAAGAGGGAATGGTGATCGGTACGGTCGGGCAGTATCCCGGTACGAACGGGTACGGCAATCACGTTCACCTGGACCGTGGGCTGGCGGAACCGGAGCCGAAGGGCGAGCGGCTGCGCGATCCCACGATGGCGAACAGGGCAGAGTACATTGCTGCCAAAACAGCAATCCAGACGGCCACTACCGAAGCAGACCGGAAAGCGGCCGTCGAACGACGGGAGGGCTTGCGCTGGCAGTACGTCACCAGCATCAACCCCCTGACCGAGTTCACCGGCCAGGTGAACGGCGGGGTGGTGGTAGCCGACCAGATCAAGCCGACGATCAGGTCGCTCGACTTCCGCCGCAACAAGGACGAGAAGTTGGTCATCAACGTCAATGCGAACACCCAGCGCAAACGTGAGGACATCGCCCGGACCACCGCCCATTACTTCACGACATCCGCTGCGATCGACACAGCCACCTACAAGCGCCTCGGCCGGTACGCCACGGGCGTTAACGCCGCCGGCGACAAGACAAAGCCGGGCAATGATGAGAGCGCCAAGATCGACTTCGTCGTCAGCGCCTACGACCAGTTCGGGACCCCGGCGAACCCCGGCACCCGCTTGCTGAACCCGCTGGCGTTCGAACTCCGCGTCGCCGGCCGCGAGCCGAACACCAACGCCAGCGACTCCGGCGTGGTCCGGTCGTTCGACTTCAGTAAGGCGACGGGGCCCCAGCTCGGCATCAACCGCTTCTTCAACGTCGCCAACACGGGCACGTTCTACGAAACCGACAAGGACCACCAGTCGGTCATGGTGCCAGGCGCTGCCAAGCCGAGCGACCCGTTCTACTACGTCCTGACCAACAGCCCGAATCTGGAACTGACGGCCGGCAACCAGCCCGCCGCCGGCGCCGGTATCAAGCTGCCGGGCACGAGCACGAAGATGTGGAACACGATCGCGGAGAAGGGGCACGGGCTGTACTGGATCAACGACGCCGCCAAGAACGCCGCCGCGGCGTACCCCGACGGCCTTTACACGGTGACGGTCACCGCCAGGGACCTGTGGGGCAACCCGGCGACGCTGGAGGAAAAAGTTCTCCTGACGAACTGGCAGCGGACTGTCGTGACCGACGGCAAGAAGCAGGTCTACAAGGACACCGAGGTGGTCAACGTCACCGGCGGCGAGCAGTACCTGGCCTCCCAACAGGTCAAGATTTATGTCCTGTCCCCGGGCCAGGGAAACAACCCGCCGGCCGACAACACGCCCCTGCCGGCGGACAAACTCCGTGGGACGGTGACGACCAACGGAGGTGGCGAGCTGACGCAGAAGGCCCTCGGCACGTTCGTGGCCGGCGAGTACTACGTCGTGGCGGATTACAACGGGGACGGCATCTACACCGATGGGCTGGACGCCTTCATCCGCATCCGTGTCCAGGGGCCGAGCGTGATCGCGCCCCCGCCGGCGACCGTCAGCATCACCTCGTCGAAGAACCCGGCCCACTGGACCGAGGCGGTCACGTTCCGGGCCGATGTGTCGTACCAGCCTGGTCCGAACCAGACGGCCGGGTTCTACGACTTCTTCGACGGCACGACCTACCTCGGCCCCGCGAGCAACATGTCCGCGTACGCGACCCTCCAGGGCGTCCTGCTCACCCCCGGCACCCACGAGGTCACCGTCTACTTCTCGTACCCCTCGTACGGCTGGGCCAAGGCCACCCTTACCCAGACAGTCTTGCCGAACACCACCAACATCACCCTGACCTCCGACCGCACCACCACCAACAACCTCGATCAGGTTCAGTTCACCGCCACCGTCACCGCACCCTGGACCCCGCCCCCGCCGTACCCCGGCCTGTACATCCGCCCGACCGGTGCAGTAAAATTCTTCGCCGACGGCGAGGAGTTCGCGTCCGCGCCGCTCGACGCGAACGGCCAGGTCACCGTTTTCTACAACGAACTGCTACGTGGCTCGCCTGTCGTGACGGCCGAGTACGTCGGAGACGCCGTGTTCGAGGGGAGCACCTCGAACTCGCGCACCCAGGTCGTGCTGAACAATCTTCCGGTACTCGGTGCCGACTCCGTGACCACGACCGTCGGGAACGGCGCCCGCGTCGTCGTCTGGCGGAACGACTCCGACATCGACGGCGACGTGCTAACCATCACCGGGGTTTCGACCCCCGGGCATGGCACCGCCGCCCTCGCCGCTGACGGGAGCGTCAACTACACGCCCGCCGCAGGGTACACCGGCAACGACAGCTTCGCTTACACGGTCAGCGACGGGATGGGCGGTACGGCTACGACCACGGTGACGGTAAGGGTGCTGCCGCAGTGGGCCGGGAACCGGGTGTTCACGGACGCGAACGCGAACGGGGTGCAGGACGCCGGCGATGTCGGCATCCCGTTCGTCCTGGTGCGGATTCTGAACACCGCCGGCGTCGAAGTCGCGGCCGTCCTGACCGACGACAACGGGTACTATACCCTCCCGACCACCCTCCCGGCCGGGAACTACCGGCTCCAGTTCGTCCTGCCGAACGCCCTACCGGTCGTCCCGTTCAGCCCGCGTGACCAGGGTGGGGACGACGCCCGGGACAGCGACGTGGACGCGACCGGGACGACGGGCCTGATCGCCTTCGCCCCCGCCGCCGGCTGGCCGGACATCGACGCCGGGGTCGTCATCGACCCGACCGACCCGGCCATCGCTTACCTTCTTGGCTGACTCCGTCCACCCCCGCCATCTTGATAGCGGAGGTGGTCGACAACATGACGCACCTTAGAACCGGAACCCAGTGGTCAGTAGCAGGTTGACCGACTGCACGTCGCTGTTGATCGGCGGGGCGATGTTCATCCAGTCGTACCCGTACTCGGCCCGCCACCCGGCCACCCACACCCACCCCCCGACCGGCAGCTCGAACGTCGAGTGGGCGGCCAGGAAGACCCCGTGGTAGACCTTCTGCCGGCGGGCGTACCCGCCCGGGCCCTCGTCCAGCGGGACCAGGTCGGTGTGGGCCGTCCCCCACCGCCCGCCCACGTCCGCCCCGACCCGCAGGTTCCAGCCCTCCCCGGTCCCGGGCAGCCCCGGCCCCCAGAAGAACAGGTCCCGGCCGACCGCGAAGTTGAACGCCGTCCGGTGCAGGGCCCGCAGCCGGACGGTGGTGAACCGGTCCGGCTGTGGAACATTGGTCGTCTGACCGGTAACCGGGTTCCGCTGCTGGGTCGAGGGCTGGCGGAGGAACAGGTCGAGGAAGTCCTTCTGGGAGCCGCGGTTGTAGGTGTAGCTCAGGCCGAGGTCGACCGCCCAGGCGGCGTCCCCCTCGGGGTTGAAGAACTGCGACCGGCCGCCCCCGCCGACCGTCCACCCGCCGAGCAGGGCGTCGGTGAACGCCCCGGCCCCGAACGGGATGTTCGGCCCGGTGTAGGCGTACAGCTCGTAGGCCACCAGCCCGTTCCGGCCGGTCGGCCCGCAGCAGCCCGGGCCGTCGGTGTACCACGGGCTGGCGTAGGCCCCCGGCGGCAGCCCGTTCGGCCCGGCCGGCGCGGTGAGGGTGCCGACCGGGTCCGGGGTCGCGGCCGGCGGGGCGGTCAGCCCTTCGAGCCGGTCGGGGCCC
>JAIEQO010000104.1 GCA_019747655.1 Gemmataceae bacterium
CCCGACGCTCACGGGGTGGCCGACTTCACCGGCAGGTAGAGCCGGACGTAGGTCTCCTGCCGGCCGACGCCGGGGACCGGGGGCGGCTGCTCGTGCCCCCGCCCCGGGGTGGCGTGCAGCCAGAACCTCGACGGCGACGCCGGGCCGTCGAACAGGTCGGCCGCCGGCCCGGGCGGGGGCAGCGCCCGGCCGACCACGATCACCTCGTCCCGGTTGTCCGGGGCCAGCCGCCACGACTGGTCGAGCCGGCGGACGGAGGCGTTGCGGGGGATGACGCCCTCGTCGTTCCGCAGGGCGGCCTCGTGGAACAGCAGGCCCCACAGCGGCAGCCCGCCGCCGGCCCCGGACCGGCCGGCCGCCCGGCCGAGCAGGTCGGCCAGCCGGGCGTTCTCCTGGAGCCATTGGGTCGCCGCCGGGCCGCGGTCGAGGACCAGCCGGACTTCCTGGCCGGACAGGATGGTGCCGAGCGGGAACGCCTGCCCGGCGTAGAAGGCGACGCAGTCGGTCAGCTCCGGGACCGGGAGCTTGTTGACGAACGTGCCGACGGCCTTCGTCGGGTCGCCCGGCGGGTGCTCCAGCCGGGACTCGACCAGGGTTTCCGGGTAGTGGCCCTCCCAGGTGCCGGCGAACCCCTTCGTCGCCCACGTCGAGACCGGCACCCCGTCCACGGCCCGGGTGGCGTCCCGGCCGTCGCCGCCGTCGGCGTACTCGTACCGCCGGCGGAGGAGCCCGCCCCGGCCGCCCCGGGGGCCGCCGCTCCAGCCGACCATGCCGCTGCCGCGCATGACCCAGCGTTCGGACGGGACGAGCGAGACGTTCAACGCCTCGGACCGGGGGGCGAAGGCGGTGAGCCAAGTCGTCCCGTACACCCGGGCGTCGTCCCGGCGGTCGGCCGGCAGCACGTCCACGACATCGACCTTGTTCACCCGCAGGTCGGTCCCCTTCGCCCGGGCGGCCGTCAGGTAGGCCGCGACGGCGACGGTCAGGACGATCACCGGCAGGGTGATCCACGTCCACCCCGGCCGGCGGAGCACGCGGCGGAGGAACAGGTACTCGACCGGGGCGACCAACAGCCCGTACAGGGCGATCAGGGCGGCAACCCCGCCGAACGACACCACCGGGACCCCGGCGAACGTATCCAGATGCGTGCGAAGGGCGGCCGTCACCTCGTCCTCGTCCCCGGTCGGGCCGCTCGCGGTCGACGGGGGCGGCCGGGTCTCGTTCCCGACCGACGCCCGGGCGGCCCCGCCCTCCCGCAGGACCCAGTCCCAGAACTCGGCCCGGCCGGCGAAGCCCTTGTCCCCCGGCTTGGCCGGGTCGGGGGCGAACGGCGGCCGGTCGAGGTCGAAGGCGACGACCGTCACCTTGCCGAGGCCGTAGGCGACCTGGACGGCGACCGGTTCGGTGCCCTCGCCTTGCCGCGACGGCGGCGGGCTGACCACCCGCCCCCGGCCGGGGAGGGCGAGGTTGGCCACCGGGAACGGGGTGGCCGACCGGAGGACCCCGCTCTGGACGGCCGCCTGGCTCGTCTCCCGGGCCGTCCAGAGGACGGGCAGTTGGTTGACCGCCCGAGTCGGGGCGTCGGTCCGCAGGCCGATCGGGAAGGTGCCCAGGAGGCCGGCGGGGGTGGCCCGGGGCCGGGTGTACGCCCCGACCGAGACGACCAGCCGGCCGCCCCGCCGGACCCACTCCCGGAGCGCATCGACCGGGGACGGGCGTTGCCCCGGCCCGCCGCCGGCCAGGAGTTGGTTCACGAACGCGGCGTCCGCGGTCGGCAGGACGACGAGGTCGGCCCCGTCATAGCCGACCCACTTCTGCGGCAGGTCGTCGACATCCGTAATCGCCGTCAGCTCGACCCGGCCGTTCCGCAGTGGGCCGGGCGGGGCGTTCGGGTTGCCGCCGCCGGGGATGGGCAGGTCGAACCCCGGCAGGGGGCTGCCCAGCCCGAGGAACACGTACGACAGGTCGTCGCGGGTGTGCAGGTTGCGGATGCGGTACGGCTCGGAGAGCGGGGCCTTCCCGTTGCGGGCGCGGACGGTGATCGTCGTCTCGGCGGTCCCGCCGGCCGGCCGGGCGTAGGCCATCCCGCCCCGGTCGTGGGCCCGGACCGTCTGGCCCGGCTTCGCGTCTGTCAGATCAATGGGTACGGCCAGGCTGGTCATCACCCCGTCGGCGTCGGGCGTCTCGACCACCAGCTCGGCCGGCTCGGCGACGGCGGCGACGATTTCGAGGTCGGCGTACACCGGGGCCCACGCCCCGAACTTGCAAACGGAATCGCCGGGGTTGGTGACGCCCTCGCGGGGTACGACCGGGAACCCGACCCGGGCGGAGGTGATGCGGACCGGCAGGTCGGCGGCCGGGGCCGCCCCGGCGACGGCCAACAAGGCCCCGACCGCGACGGCCAGCCGGGACGGGAGGGGGAGCGCGGCCGCCGGCATGCGGGGGTCTCGGGGCGGGGCTACGGCTTCTCGGCGGTGCCGCACCGGCAGGGCGTCTGGCCGCAGCCGGGGCAGCCGGCCCCGTACTTGGCGGCCATCGCCTCTTCCAGGTCTACGCCGGCGATGTTCGCGAGGGTCGCCAGCCAGGCGAGCACGTCGGCGAATTCCAGCACCCGCTCCGGGTGGTCGCCGCCGCGGAGGGCGGCGGCCAGCTCGCCGACCTCCTCCATGAACCACATGAACGTGCCGTCGAGCCCGCGGGCCCCGTCCTTGGCCCCGTACATCTCGCGGATGCGGTGCTGCAACTGGCCGAGGGTCATGGACATCCGCCGCCGGACTCGGGCCGACCGGGGGATTCTACGCCGGCGGTAATGCCCCGCCAACCGTGGCGGCCGGCGGGCGGGGGTGGTAGGCTGTGCGAACCAAGACCCCTCCCCCCGGCCCCCTCTCCGGTGCGGGGAGGGGGAGGAAGCCCCGAGCCGGGGTCTTGGGTTTTCTCCCCCTCTCCCTGTGGGGGAGGGGGCCGGGGGGAGGGGTCTTCCGAACCCCCACGGTGCCGCATGAACCGACTCGCCGTCCTCGCGCTGTTCGTGGTCGCATCGTCCGCCCGGGCCGACGACCTCGCCGGGCACAAGCTGCTCGTCACCACCGTCCGGACCGGCGACACCGAAATCGCCGTCGTTGATCCGACGACCGGCGACGTGACCAACCTCTCCCGCAGCCCGAAGTCCGAGGACCGCTACCCGTGCTGGTCGCCGGACGGCAAGTGGGTGGCCTTCACCTCCGACCGCGACGGCGAGCCGTTCCAGCTCTACGTGATGGACGCCGACGGCCGGAACGTGAGGCGGATCGTGAACGCGAAGGCGACGTGCTACATGCCCAGTTGGGCCGGCGACCGGATCGTCTTCGGGCTGCACGGGGCCAAGCCGGAGATGGCCAGCGTGAAGCCGGACGGCTCCGACCTGAAGGTTCTCGGCGAGGGCCACGACCCGTGCCTCTCGCCCGACGGCACGAGGATCGTCTACACCGGCCACGTCCCGGGCGGGGTGACGGTGTTCACCATGAACGCCGACGGGTCGGACAAGACTGCGATCGTGCCGGAGCCGAACCCGATCGGGGCCGTCTTCCCGTCGTGGTCGCCGGACGGCAAGCGGGTGGTGTTCAGCAAGAACGTCGGCAAGGGGCTGGAACTCTTCACCGTCAACGCCGACGGCTCCGACCTGACGCAACTCACCAAGCTGGGGCGGGTGGCGACGCCGGCGGCGTGGTCGCCGGACGGCAAGTGGATTTCCTTCCGGCTGACCGACGAGCGGTACTGGTCGAACCCCCAGCGGGTGAAGGAGGTGTACGCCCAGAAGCCGGGGGACAAGCGGCCGGTGTGGGTGGTCCGGCCGGACGGGACCGACGCCCACGTCGTCGAGTGCCTGAAGTACCAGTGCGCGATGGACGGCAGCCGGGCGGCGTGGAAGCCGCTGGCGGGGGGCAAGTGATGGGCGACACGGCCCCGGCCCGCCGGCGGGCGTTCCTGACGGCCCGGTGGTGCAACCTGATCCTGGCCAACTACGCGGTCCCGGAGGAGTTGCTCCGGCCGCGGCTGCCGCCGGGCCTGGACCTCGACCGCCGCGACGGCCGCTGCTGGGCGAGCCTGGTCGGGTTCCAGTTCCTCGACACCCGGGTGCTCGGGATCGGCTGGCCGGGCTACCGCCACTTCCCCGAGTGGAACCTGCGGTTCTACGTCCGGGAGGGCGACCGCCGGGGCGTCTGCTTCGTCCGCGAGTTCGTGCCGCAGCGGCTGGTCGCGGGGCTGGCGCGGCTCATTTACAACGAGCCGTACCGGGCGGCCCGGATGACGATGCGGATCGACGACACGCCCGAGGCCGTGACGGCGACGTACTCGGTGGCGTGGGGCGGGCGGACGCACAGCTTGCGGGCGGCGGGGCTGAAGCCGGCGGTCCAGCCGGGGCCGGACTCGGCCGAGCACTTCTTCAAGGAGCACAGTTGGGGGTACGGGGTGAGCCGGCGGGGCCGGCCGATCCGGTACGAGGTGAACCACCCGGAGTGGGATGTCTACCCGGTCCGCTCCTTCGCGGCCGACGTGGACTGGGGCGTCCTGTACGGCCCGGAGTGGGCGGCCATGACCACCGCCACCCCGGCGAGCGTGGTGCTGGCGGCGGGGTCAGAGGTGAGCGTCTACCCGAAGGGGTAGAACGGGTGGGCCCACGTTCGGAGGCGTGGTACAATGCCGGCGAGCAGCAGCGGGCGGACGAGCGGGAGGGGATGGTGCCCACCATTCTGACCGTCGAAGTCCACCCGACGCCGACCAGTCGGGGTGGGCTGCTGTACCAGTTCACCCCGAAGCACCACGACGGCCGCGACCCCGACGCCGCCCGGTGGTTGCCCGAACTGACCCGGGAGGAAGAGTTCGGGGTATTCGACGCGGCCGATGCGATTGAAATCGCAGACGCCGCTGGCAACTTGTACGGGGTACTCCGCGGCGATGGCAAGCTTCGGCCGCTCGGCACTTGCGAGGAGCGGCTCGCCGAGTTCCCGGTCGCCCGACCGGGCGAGCCGTGGCACGGCTACCCGGTTTACCCGGTGAACGAAGACGGTCCCGAGAACCGGCGGGGTCTGACCTGTCGGCCGGCGAAGGAAGTCTTCGCCCGGTTGGTCGAGACCGGGCTACTCAGCAAGCGGGAGCGGAGGCGGTTGTCCGGAGGGCGGTTCGTATGAGCCTCGCCGACCAGGAACTCGTCCACGGCATCGACCTCGGTAACTTCGAAGTCGTCTGGGCCGGCCCGGCCCCGGCCGGCCGGCCCGGTCTTAGTTTCGGCTCCGAAGACGGGGAGCTCTTGCTGACGGACGAGGCGGGCCGGCCGGCCGGCCCGCCGGTGGCGGTCGCGGCGTCGCGGGAGGCCGTCAACGGGGTGGCCGCGTGGGGCGACTTTCTGGCCGTCAGCACCCGGGCCGACGTTACGGTCTGGTCCGGGCTGGGCGACGAAACCTTGTCTCGCAAGTTGGTCGTGCCGTTCGGGGCACACGGGCTATCCGTGACCGGGGGCGGCGTGTTCGTCGCCCCGGCCGGACGGCTCGGTTGGCTCCTCGTCGACCCCGGCACCGGGTCGGTGACGGCCGCCGGTGCCGGACCGAACGGGGACCGACGGGACTACTTTTACGAGTCGGTCGTGCTCCGGGACGGGGACGGGCGGGACGTGCTGGCGTGTGCGATGAGGACCGGCGGGGTCGGGTTGGCGCGGCTCCCCGATCCGGGGCAGCCGTTCCGGCTCCATTCTGTGCCGCTCCCGTCGTTCGACGCGGTCGATGTTTGTGGCCTCGGCCGCTCGCTGGCAATGGCGGTGGCAGGGCGGGACGGGACGATCGTGTTCTCCCCCGACGCCCTCACCGGCGGAGACGCCCAATCGCGGAACCTGGACGCCGTCCGGGGCGATGTCTACCGGCTACTGGCTTGCCGCGGGCATCTGGTCGTGCTGACCAGCGAGGCGCTCTACGTCCTGCTGGGGGTTGTGACGGAGTTCTTGGCCGCCCCGGCCGCGGGACCGGGTCCGACCCGTGTGTTCTCACTTCCCGTCACGGCGGTCGACGCCCACATCGCCGCCGACCGGTACATCCTGGTGGTGACGGACGATAACGTCGTCCTCCGAGTCGATCTCGAAGCGGTCGCCGCCGGGGCGTCGGCGGGGTCGTTGAACGGCGCCGTCCACCCTTCCTCGGCCGCCGTTGCCAACCCGAGGTGGGCGACCCACGGCCGAGAGTTGGCCTCATCGGTACTCGCGGCAGTATGAAGTTTCCGCCTCACTTCTCCGCCCGGAACTGGAGCAGCCCCAGGCCCTCCGGCCGGGGGTCGGCGTCGGCCGGGCCGCTCCAGCCCTTCACCCCCACCCCCGGCACCACCCGCACCACGTTCACCGCCCACGCCCGGCCGGCCGTCGGCCGGTCCCCCGTCAGCTCCACCACCGGGATCGCGTACTCCGCACACCAGCCCGTCTCCGACGGGGTGAACGCCACGAAGTACTTCGGGTTCCAGGTGCCGTCGCCCCAGCAGTCCTCCGCCAGGCAGCCCCGGTGGTCCACCTGGAACCGGTAGTACGTCTGGTAGTCTCGGTCCAGGTCGAGGACGATGTCCACCCGGTCGTGGCCGGACAGGTCGGCGTCCCGGCCCCGCTTGCCGGCCGCCGGCACCGCCTTCCCGGCCGGGTGCGAGCAGCTCACCGCCACGTACACGAACTGCCCGTCGTAGGCGAACCGGGCCTCCGTCTTGTAGGCATCGTCGGCCCCGCCGCCGACCGCCAACGGCTCGGCGGACTTCCAACAGGCGTCGTCCAGTTTGCCGTCCAGGAACGGCCGGGCGTCCGTGTGCCGGCACGCGGCCACCGGCTTCGGCGGCAGGGGGAACGCCCCCTTGTCCGACAGCCACAACTCCGCGGCCAGGCAGTCCCGCCACGGGTCGGCCCCCGGGGCCTTCGCCCCGGCCGAGGGGTTCGCCTTGAAGTAGTCGCGGACGAACGCCTCGGCGTCGGCGTGCCGGCCGACCTGCCGGCGGGCGGCCAGCAGGCACAGGGCGGCCGACGGGTCGCGGGCGTAGGCCGGGCCGAACGCCGCCAGCCGCGGCTCCAGGTCGAGGGCCGTCTGGTGCCAGCGGACGATCATGCCGGCGTCGTACATCCGGTACACGTCCTCGGTCGTGCTGGCCGCCTGGGTCGGCCCGAGCGACCCGGCCACCCCGCCGGACTGGACCACCTTCGACCCGTCGCCGGACGGCTCGAACGCCACCCGGGCGAAGGTCAGCTTCTGGGTGATCTCGACCCGCCGCCGGGGCTCGGTCCCGGCGTGGTAGCGGAGCAGCCAGCGGTACGCTTCAACCGCGAGCGGGTGGCCGGGGTGCTCGGCCGTCAGCAGGGCGAACACCTCCCGGGCCTCGGCCCACTTCCCGGCCCGGGCGAACCCGGCCCCGACGGCGTGGATCGTCCGGGCGGCGGTGTCGTCCGGCATCCGCTTGGCCTCCTGGCCCAACAGGGCGATGGCCTTGTCCGCCCCGGCCAGCTCGGCGTCCGGGGCCGCGGCCAGGGCCTCCAGGTGCCGCCGGGTCTGGGCCGCCTTCTTCAAGACTTCGATCACCTCGGGGTCATCGAGCCCGGCGGCGACCTCCGGCCGGCGGGCTGCCCCGCCCCGGGCTAGGACGACGCCGTCCATCAGACCGGCGTGGGTCTCCGCCCCGGCGAGCCGGTGGGCGACCAGCTTGAAGCACCGCCGGTCGGCCGCCGGGACATCAGACAGGACCCGCCCGGCCGGCTCGGCGAACTCCTTCACGGTCGCCCCGAGGGCCGGGCGGAAGTCGGCGAGGTCGAGCTTGACCGGGGCCTTCGCGTCGTCCGGGCTGAGGGCGTACAGCTTCTTCGCCGCCCACGGCTTGAGCCCGAGGTCGGTCATCTGCTCGGGGAAGGCGGCCGGGTCGGCGGCCCGGGTGAACGCTTCCTTCGCGGCGTGCAGCACGAGGACATCGGCACCCTTCGCGTCCGCCGCCGCGACATCCGTGACGATCACCTCCGGCTGCCAGACGCGGATCGCCAGGACGGCCTGCCGGAGGAGCTGCTCGTTCGCCTTGCCGCCGTGGGCCCCGTCCCACAGGGCCAGCAGCTCGCGGGGCGGCAGCCCATCGGCGTGGGCCGGGACGGGGAAGCACCACACCGACTCGGCCGCGACGCCACCCGCCAGGCGGGCCGCCTGCCGCAGTCGGGCGGGGTCGTTGGCCCGCTTCGGGTCGGCGGTGGCCGGGTCGGCGGCCGTCACGCCGACCGCGGCGCAGAGGTAGCCGTCGGCGTGGCCGAGGAGGGCCAGCGAGTCGAGCGGGACAGAGCGGCCGTGGGCGTGAACGAACAGGGCGGCCGCCCGCTGGCCGCCGGCCCGCTGGACCGTCCAGGTCTTGCCGCCGTCGGTGGTGCCGGCGATGGTGCCGAACTCGCCGGCCAGCCAGCCGGTCTGGTCGTTCAGGAAGTAGACCGCTTGGACGGCGGCCGACAGGCCGGTCTTCTGGACCTCCCAGGTCTTCCCGCCGTCGCCGCTGTGGAGGACGACCGACCCCGGCCGGCCGGCCACCCAGACGTGGCCGCCGACGGCCGCCACGCACCGTAAGTCGCAGTTGGCGAGGGCTGCGGGTGAGAGCCCGAGGTTCACCGAGCCCCACTTCCGGCCGCCGTCGGTGCTGGTGAGGACGAGGCCGCCGTCGCCGGCCGCGAACGCCGGCGGGTAGCCCTTGATCGTGTTCGGCCGGTTCGAGGCGATCGCGTGGACGGTCCTCCCGCCGAGCGGGTCGAGGTCGGCGACGGCATACACCCCGCCGGAGACCGTCCCGACCTTCGACCACGCACCGGCCACCAGGCCGGTACTCGGCACGGGGAAGTCGGCGGCACGCCAGCCGGGCGACCGCGGCCCGGCCACCGGCCGCCACGTTACCCCGCCGTCCCGGGTCTCGAACATCCCGGACGGGAACGCATCGGTGCCGTCGCCGCAGACGAACCCGGTCATCCCGTCGGAGAAGCGGACGGCGTGCAGCCCGGGCATGACGTTGGTGCCGACCTCGTCCCACTTCAGGCCGCCGTCGGTCGTCTTGAGCATCACGCCGACGGAGACGCCGCCGGGCTGGTCGAGCCGGCCGACCACCCAGCCGGTGTAGGGGGTCTGGAAGTGGACGGCCCGGAGGCTGGCCCGGGTGCCGGTCTTCTGCCGCTCCCAGGAGGCCCCGCCGTCGATCGAGTGCCACACGACCCCGTCGTCCCCGACCGCCCACCCCTCCCGGGCGTCGACGAACTGGAGGGCGTGGACGGCCGCGTCGTCGAACGGGACGGGCGGGGCGGCGGCCGCCGGGGCGGCCAGCACGACGAGCGCGAGCGCGGCGAGCCGGGGGTGTCGCATGACTTCTCCTCGGGGCGGACCGGGTCCGCGAACCGGGGAGATAGGCAATCCCGGCGGGGAGTGCTAGGGGAGTTTCGTAGCCCGAAGGGTGTCACGGCTGCCGGGCAGCCCCTGGGACCGCGGCCGTCCCGGCCGCTCCGGGGCGGCGCCGAAGAGCGGCCGGGACAGCCGCGGTCCCAGTTAGCCGCCGAACAATCGCCGCAGCGGCTCGCCGGCGGCCAGCCGGTGCGGGCGGCCGGCCTGGTCGGTGATCTCGGCGGCCGGGTCGAGGCCGAACCGCCAGAAGATCGTCGCCGCTAGGTCGCCGGGCGTGACCGGGTCGGCCGCCGGGTACGCCGCCAGCCGGTCGCTCCGCCCCCACACCGCCCCGCCCACGACCCCGCCGCCGGCCAGCAACACCGAGTAACAATCCGGCCAGTGGTCCCGCCCGGCCGACGGGTTGAGCCGCGGCGTCCGGCCGAACTCGCCCGTCACCACCACCAGCGTCGAGTCGAGCAGCCCGCGGTCGTCCAGGTCCTCGATCAGGGCCGACAGCCCCTGGTCGAAGAGCGGCAAGAGGTGCCGCTTGTGTTGGTCGCCGACCTGGTGGTGGGCGTCCCAGTTCTGCCCCTGCTGGCGGCAGTCGGTGACATTCACGAACGGCACCCCGGCCTCGACCAGCCGGCGGGCCAGGAGGTAGTTCTGCCCCCGCATCTCCCGGGCGTAGGCCCGCTCGGCCCCGGTGCTGTCGCCCGGCTCGACCCCCGGCCCGAACCCGTACCGGTCCCGCACCCGGGCCGGCTCCCGGCCGATGTCCAGGGCCTGGCGGAGTGTCTCCGAGTCGAGCAGCCGGTACGCCCGGTCGTACACCGGGCCGAGGGCGTCCGGGCCGGGGGTCGGCGGGCGGATGGCGTCGAGCAACGCCCGCCGGCCGCGGAACCGCTCGGCCCCGACGCCGGCCGCCGGGGTGAAGAAGTCGGCCCGGTACTGGCGGGTGGCGGGGTCGACCTCGATCCGCACCGGGTCGTAGGCCGAGCCGAGGAACCCGGCCCCCTGGCACGGGACTTCGAGGACGTTCCGGAACGGGAACGGGAGGGACGCGAACGGCACGTCGGTCGGCCGGCCGGGCCGCAGCCGGGCGACCGCGCTGCCGTAGCTCGGGAACGTCTGCGGCTGGGGGGCGAACAGCTCCCGGTCCGGGCCTTCGAGCGGCCGGCCCGTGAGGGCGTGGATGGCCGCCGAGTCGTGCAGCCGGCCGGTGTGCGTCATGGTCCGGACGAGGGCGGCCTTGTGCATCAGCCGGGCCAGCCGCGGCAGGTGCTCGCCGATGCGGACGCCGGGGGCCGAGGTGGCGGTCGGGGCGAACGGCCCGCGGACGGTGTCCGGGGCGTCGGGCTTGGGGTCGAAGGTTTCGAGCTGGCTCGGGCCGCCGTAGAGGAAGACGAGGATGCAGGCCCGGATCGGCTGACGCTCGACGACGTGCGACGCGGCCTGGGCCCGCCACAGCCCGCCGAGGGTGAGGCCGAGGCCGCCGGCCCCGAACTCCAGGAGGCCGCGGCGGGTGACGAGGTCGGCGGGGTGCCGCATGGGGGGCGACCCGGAGGGGCGTGGAGGCGGGTAGGTCGACGCGCCGCGGAGGGCGCTCGGGTGGGAGATGTTAGGGTAAACGAGAAATGAGGCGGGGGCGAGGAAAAATCGACGGACGTGGTGACGAACGGACCAGGGGTTTGCACCCCTGGCTACATGCAATCGCCCCTCCGGGGCTCGAAAGTCAGCATTCCGATCAGTCCTTCCACCAGTACCGGACGATGCAGTACAGGGCCTGGAAGGCGTCCTTCAGCCCGATCTTCTTCCCCTCCTCGTAAGTCCGCCCCGAGTAGCTGATCGGCACCTCGTAAATCCGCCACGGCTTCACGCCCTTCCGCTTCCGTGCGATCTTGGCCGTTACCTCCGGCTCGAACCCGAACCGGTTGCTCTTGAGCGTCAGCCCCTGGATGACCTCCCGCCGGAACACCTTGTAGCACGTCTCCATGTCGGTCAGGTTCAGGTTGGTGAACATGTTCGACAGGAGGGTCAGCCCCTTGTTGGCGACCGAGTGCCAGTAGTACAGGACCCGGTGCTCGTGGCCGATGAACCGCGACCCGACCACCACGTCGGCCCGGCCGTCGACGATCGGCTGGATCAGCTTCGGGTACTCGGCCGGGTCGTACTCCCAGTCGGCGTCCTGGACGATCACCAGGTCGCCGGTGCAGTGCTTGAACCCCTCCCGCAGGGCCGCCCCCTTGCCCGTGTTCTTCGGCTGGTGGAACACCCGCAGGTTGTCGTAGTCGCGCTCGAGCTGCTTCAGCACCGCCGGCGTGCCGTCGGTCGAGCAGTCGTTGACGAGGATTACTTCCTTCGGGATCGGCACCACCTGCACCCGGCGGACCAGCTCGGCCAGCCAGCGTTCCTCGTTGTAGACGGGGATGACGACCGACAGCTTGAACCCGGCCGGGAGCGGGTAGATGCCGAGCTGCCGGCAGGCCCCGTCGCCCAACAGGTGCTGGAGGACCGCCACCCGCAGCCCCGGGTCGGCGGCCACCCGGCCGAGCAGGTCGGCCGCGTCGTCGGCGGTCGCGGCCGGCGGCGGGGTCTCCAGCAGCCGGGGACTCGGGGTCTCGATCTCGGTCATCGTCCGTCGCTCCGCGGGGCGCGCACCGGGCCGGTGCGGAACTATGCGACAACTCCGGCCCGACCGCAACCCCGGGTATCGGCCGCCGCCCCAAACCGGCTTGACACCGTTCCCCCCGGCGGCGTACCCATACCCTCCATTTTCACCCGCCCCGCCCGCCGGGCCGGCAAGGAGGCCGCCGTGACACCCCCGCCCGTCCCACTTTGCGACATCCAGGCCCGCTACCGGTCGCTCAAGGACGAGATCGACGCCGCCGTCCTGCGGGTGCTCGGGTCCGGGCAGGCGATTTTGGGGCCGGAGGTGGCCGCGTTCGAGGAGGAGGCCGCGAAGGCCGTCGGGGCGGCCCACGCGATCGGCTGTAGCTCCGGGACGGACGCCCTGGTGCTGGCCCTGCACGCCCTCGGCATCGGCCCGGGGGACGAGGTGATCGTCCCGCCGTTCACCTTCTTCGCCACGGCCTCGACCGTCTGCCGGGTCGGGGCCCGGCCGGTGTTCGCCGACATCGACCCGGTGACGTACAACCTCGACCCGACCCAGGTGGAGGCGAAGATCACCGCCCGGACCCGGGCCGTCGTCCCGGTCCACCTGTTCGGCCAGTGCTGCGACATGGACGCGATCGGCCGGATCGCCGAGGCCAACAGCCTGTACGTCGTGGAGGACGCGGCCCAGTCGCAGGGGGCCGAGTACCGCGGCCGGCCGTGCGGCACCCTCGGCCACGTCTCCTGCTTCAGCTTCTACCCGACCAAGAACCTCGGGGCCCTCGG
>JAIEQO010000139.1 GCA_019747655.1 Gemmataceae bacterium
ATGACGGCCTCGGCACGGGAGAAGAGCTTCCCCGCTATCTCAAACCGCCTACGTTCAGTCAACACGACCTAACCCACCTGCCAGGCTACCGCCAGAACTGCCACCGAGGCCGGGGCGGGCGGAGGGTAATGACCCCGCCGGCGAAGTCGAGGTTGAGGACGAGGCCGCGGAAGAAGTCCAGCCCGAGTAAGCCGTCGTAGGGCCGGGTCGGGGCGAGGTCGCAGGCGGCCACCGGGAAGTCCGGTCGGCCGTGCCCGAGGGCGAGTAGGTGCGGCACCCGGACGACCGGGGCCGTCGCCCCGGCAGCCAGGCCGTGCATCCGGCGGCGTGGCGCCCCGGGCGGGGTTACGATGCCGGCCGCTTCCAGGATCGTCGCGCGGACGACGGTTCCGGACGCCCCGGTGTCGACGGCGAACCGGACCCGGCCCGTGCCGGCCGGGCCGGTGACGTACCCGAGGATGATGACGAGCCGGGCGGCCGGGTCGAACCGGGTCGTCATCGGCCGGCCCCGACCTCGGCCTCGGCACCGGGGATCAGGCCGTCTTCGTCCAACTCGCCGATGTACAGCACCGCGAAGTAGGGGTACTGGCCGGGCTTGAGGGCGAGCAGGTGGCGGTCGAATTCGTCCCGGTGGGGGGCGCAGAAGACCACGTACCCGCCCTCGTCCGGGGGGGCCTCCCGCCCGTCCCACGGCCGGCCCTTGTCGATCAGCACCCAGTTCCCGTCGTACCGCTTCTCGATCTCGGCCATCGACTCGTACTTCCGCTCCATGTGGCACCTCCGTCCGTCATTCTAACCGACCGTCTCCCGGATGGGCGTGCCCCACGGGACCAGCACCAGCGGCCGGCCGAGGCGGTCGGTGATCTCCAGGTCCGGCGGGACCCCGAGCCGGTCGTAGACCGTGGCCACGATGTCCGCGGGGGTGACGGGATTCCGCGACGGCTTGGCCCCGATCCGGTCGCTCGCCCCGTGGACGTACCCGCCCTTCAGCCCCCCGCCGGCCAGCATCAGCGAGTAGCAGAAGTTCCAGTGGTCCCGGCCGCCGCCGGCCCCGTTGATCTTCGGGGTCCGGCCGAACTCGCCCATGAACGCCACCAGCGTCCGCCCGAGCATCCCCCGGTCGTGCAGGTCGTCCAAGAGGCTCGACGCGGCCGCGTCGAACTGCGGCAGTAGTTCCCCCTTCAGCTTGGTGAAGTTGTTCCCGTGGGTGTCCCAGGTGGCGTTGGCGTCCGGGGCCCACGACACGCACACCACCCGGGTCCCGGCCTCGACCAGCCGGCGGGCCAGGAGCACCGACTGGCCGTAGATGTTCCGGCCGTAGCCGTCCCGCACCCGGGCCGGCTCGCGGTCGACCCGCACGGCGTCGCGGACGGCCGGCGAGGTGAGCAGGTCGTAGGCCTTCGCCCGGGTGGCGTCCATGTCGGCCAGGGTCCGGTCGAGGGGTTTGCCGCCCGGCCCGATCCCGGCCGTCAGCCGGGCCCGGGCGTCGAACCGGGCCGGGTCGATGTCCGGCCCGAGGGTCAGCTCCGGCAGGGCGAAGTTCGGGGCGTTCGGGTCGCGGAGGATGACCAGCGGGTCCCGCGGCTTGCCCAGGAACCCGGCGAAGTACCCCGGCTGGGGCGGGCCGCCAGCCCCTTCCTTCGTGATGAACGGCAGGAGGACGTGCGGCGGGACGGCCGAGGTCGGCGGCCGCTGGACGCCCAGCACCGACCCGATGGCCGGGTGGTCGTCCGGCCGGGCCCCGCCGCCGACCTCGCCCCGGTCGTGGCCGGTGAGCTGGCAGTAGACGGCCGCCGCGTGGGCGTTGTTGACGGAGTGGTGGGCGGAGCGGATGAGGGTGGTGAGATGCATCCGGCGGGCGAGCTTCGGCAGGTGCTCGCCGAAGCGGACCCCGGGGACGGACGTAGGGATGGGGCGGAACTCGCCGCGGACCTCGGCCGGGGCGTCCGGCTTCGGGTCCCACATGTCCAGGTGGCTGGGGCCACCGTTGAGGAAGACGATGATGCAGGCGTCGGCGGCCGCGTCGGTCGTCCGCGACTCGTCGGCCCGGAGGAGGCGGGGCAGGTTCAGCCCGAGGACCGAGGCGGCCCCGGCCTGGATCATCCGGCGGCGGGTGACGGCCGGCCCCGGGCAGGGGGTGGCGCGGAGCATGGGCGGCCCTCGGACGGGACGGAGGGGTGGCGGGTGATGTGATTGTCGGTCAAGGAGGCGGGCGATGCAACCGGGAACCGCCCCACCGGCCCGGGCGGCTCTCATTGGTTCCAGGCGACAGTCCCACCCCACGTCTGAGGAACCCGCACTCGACCGGAAGAAACAGCGTCAGACCGACGCCCGGCCGCTCGACCCGTCCGAGGTCGTTACGTGATTTGAACTTCCGCCGGCTGGAGGACGAACTCGTCGGCCCCCTCGGGCGGGGCCGACACCTTGAGTTGCGTGACCTTCCAGCCCGGGTGCTGGATTTGCCCGGTGAACGGCGGCTCGCCGGTGACGTTGCCGACCACCCGGACGGCCGACGGGTCGAAGCCCCGGGCCACGGTGGTCGTGTCGCCCTCGGTGCCGCCCAGTACCGTCTCGATGACGGCGTACCGCTTCAGGGCGGCTTGGGCGTCGGCGTGGACCTTCCGCACCGCCTGCCCGATCTGGGCGTCGGACGCCCCGGCGATGTCCTCCATCAGGAAGTCGACCAGCCGGCTGTCGGCCTGGAGCAGGGCGAGCATCCGCAGGGCCGCCCCGGACGGCTTCGGCGGGGTCAGCGGCTTCACGTCGGCCCCGGCCTCGATCGCGGCCAGCTTCGCCGCGAATGCCGGGTCGCTCTTGGCCCGGTCGGCTACCGCCCGCCCGCGGGCCGCTTCGGGCGAGGCTTCGGCCCCGGCCGGCTTGAGCAGGTAGCCGACCGCCGCCCCGATGACGAGCCCGATGACCGCCCCGATCGCGTATTCCATGTCGTCGCCGCCCTGGGAGCGCGGCCGTCCCGGCCGCATCTTCGGTATCCGGTGGGTTATACGGAGGCCGTGCCGGCGGTGGTCCGGGGGGGTGGTGGCCATAGAATTGCCGGATGGGATTGTTCCCCGGGTTCGGCCGGGTCGATGAAGGGTAACGGCCGATGCGGCGGGACCTCCGGGGGCGGGTGGTGCTGGTCACCGGGGCCTCGCGGGGCATCGGCCGGCGGCTGGCCGGGAAGCTGGCGAAGCTCGGCGCAAGGCTGGCCCTGACCGCCCGTTCGGCCGACGACCTGGCCAAGCTGGCCGGCGACCTCCGGGCCGACGGAACGGATGTCGAAGCGTTCCCGGCCGACCTGACGAGCCCCGCCGACCGGGAACGCTTAGTGGGGGGCGTGGTCGGGCGGTTCGGCGGACTGGACGTGCTCGTGAATTGCGCCGGTGTGTGCAGCTTCGGCGAGTTCAGCACGTCGAGCGAGGAGGTCGGCCGGCGGGTGTTGGAGGTGAACTTCTTCGCCCCGGCGGAGATGACCCGGTTGTGCCAGCCACTCCTGACCCGAAGCTACGAGGGCGGGTATCGGCCGGCGGTGGTGAACGTGGCCAGCATCTGCGGCCGGTGGGGCATCCCGTCGATGTCCGAGCACTGCGCCAGTAAGCACGCCTTCGTCGGGCTGACGGAGGCCCTGCGGGGCGAGTTCCAGCGGTTCGGGATTGATGTTCTGCTGGTGCTGCCGGGTCTGGTACGATCGGACGACCTGAACCGGCACCTGCTCCGCAACGAGGGGAAGATTTACCTCGACTTCGAGGGGGCGCAGCCGTCGGACGCGGTCGCGGACGGGGTGGTCCGGAGTCTGCTCCGCAACAAGACCGAGATGGCGGTCGGGTGGGTGTCGTGGGGCGTGTGGTGGAGCCGCCGGCTGTTCCCGCGGGCCGTCCGGTTCTTCATGCAGCGGAAGGTGTGGAAGTACGCCCGGCGGCATCCGGAAGGCTGACGCCTGAGCCCCGGAGGGGCGACAGCCAGTAGCCCAGGGCGTGAGCCCTGGGTGCATTGTGGAGAGGGCGGCCCATGCGCCGCGTCGGCGAGCACCCGCTGTGGGTCGGGACCGCCCGCGACGCCCGCGACATGCGGGCCGTCCACGACGCTGGGATCGAGGCCGTCGTCGATCTGGCGATGATGTGCCCGCCGGCCACTCCGACCCGGGAACTGGTGTACCTCCGGTTCCCGCTCGTGGACGGGGCCGGCAACCCGCCGTGGCTGCTCTCCGCGGCGGTGTGGGCGGTGTCGAATTTGCTTTGGCACGGCGTTCCGACGCTCGTGGCGTGTGACGGCGGGATGAGCCGGTCGCTGGCCATCGCGACTCGGGCAATTGGTACGGTGTCACCGTCAGCGCCGCCGGATGACTACCTTCGCCTCGTGGCCGGGGACGGCCCGGCTGATGTGCATCCGGTGCTGTGGGCGGAAATCATCCGATGCACGGATTCGGTCAACGAGCCGCAGTACCGGCCGAGAGACTAACCGAGGAATCGGCCTGATGTGCGGGATCGCGGGGATGATCGACCTGGCCGGCCGGCGGACCGCCCCCCGCGGGGCCGTCGCCGCGATGGCCCGGGCGATCGTCCACCGCGGCCCGGACGAGGACGGGTTCCTCACCGAGACCGGCCTCGAACTGGCCAACCGCCGGCTCTCCATCGTCGGCCTCGCCGACGGCCAACAGCCCATCTCGAACGAAGTCGGCTCCGTCTGGACCGTCTTCAACGGCGAGTTCTTCGAGTACCCCGAGAAGCGGGCCGAACTCGAAGCCAAGGGCCACACGTTCCGTACCCACACCGACACGGAACTCATCCCCCACCTGTGGGAGGACCACCGCGAGGGGCTGGTCGACCACCTCCGCGGGCAGTTCGCCTTCTGCGTCTGGGACAAGCGGACGAACGAGGTCGTCATCGCCCGCGACCGGCCGGGCATCTGCCCGCTCTTCTACACCGTCCGCAAGCACGACGGCACCGACTGGCTGCTCTTCGCCTCCGAGATGAAGGCGCTCTTCGCCAGCGGGCTGGTCGAGCCGAAGGCCGACCCCCGCGGGCTGAACCACGTCTTCACCTTCTTCGCCATGCCCGGGCCGGTGACGGTGTTCGACGGCGTCACCATGCTCCGTCCCGGGCACCTGCTACACCTGAAGCTCGGCCGGTCCACCGCCGCCGACGTCCAGCAGCGGGCCTACTACCGCGTCGAGTACCCCGACCGCGGGCAGGAGGATTACGGCTCAGACGAGCGGCGGGTCGTGGACGGGTTCGAGAAGGTGCTGTTCGGGGCCGTCCAGAAGCGGCTGCGGGCCGACGTGCCGGTCGTCTCGTACCTCAGCGGCGGGGTCGATTCGAGCCTCGTCGTGGCGATGGCCAACAAGGCCCTCGGCCGGGCCATCCCGACGTTCACCATCTCCGTCCAGGGCGAGGGGATGAACGAGGAGAGCGAGGCCCTGCGGGTGGCCCGGCACCTCGGCTGCCAGCCCGTGATCGTGAAGACCGGCCGGGACGAACTCCGCACCGGCTACCCGGAACTCATCACCGCGGCCGAAATCCCGGTGGTCGATACGTCGTGCCTCGGGCTGCTCGAACTGGCCCGGTCGGTGCACCAAAACGGCTACAAGGTGGCCCTGACCGGCGAGGGGGCCGACGAGTGGCTGGCCGGGTACTCGTGGTTCAAGATCAACAAGCTGGTCGGGTTCCTCGACCGGCTGCCCGGGCACGTCGGCGGCCGGCTGCGGAGCCTGTTCCTCCGGGCGACCGGCCAGCCGCGGTTCCCGTTCGCCAACTACCGGCACACCCAGGCCCTGCTCGGCGGCCCGAACGGGTGGATGGACCTGTACGGGATGATGAGCCTGAACAAGCTCCGGTTCTTCACCCCGGACCTCCGCGAGCAGGTCCTGGCCCAGTCGCCGTGGGACGACCTCGGGCTGCCGGCCGAGCTGCACCGCTGGCACCCGTTCAACCGCCAGATGTACCTCGGGGCCCGGATCATGCTCCCCGGCCACCTGCTCGCCTCCAAGGGCGACCGGGTGGCCATGCACTCGTCGGTCGAGACGCGGTACGCCTTCCTGGACGAGGACGTGACCGCGTACATGGCGACCCTCCACCCGCGGTGGAAGCTGCGGGGCCTGCTCAAGGACAAGTTCGTCGAGCGGAAGGTCGCGGAACGCTGGCTGCCCGCGGACGTGGCCTGGCGGCGGAAGAAGATGTTCCGGGCCCCGCTCGATGCGTGGGTCGGTGTGACCGGCGGCTGGATCGACCAGGTGCTCTCCCCCGAGTCGGTCCGCAAGGCCGGGTACTTCGACCCGGAGGCCGTCGCCGCGGCCCGGGCCAAGCTGCCCAACATGCGCCGCGGGGTCGGCCGGACCGGGCTGGAGATGGGCCTGACGGCCGTGACCGCTACCCAGTTGTGGCACCACCTGTACGTCGGCGGCGGGCTGTGCGAGCTGCCCACCCGGGTGCCGGGCGGCCCGGCCGCGGCGGCCTGAGAGGCCGGTTCTTGTAGGGTGGGTCGAGCGGACCGTCCTCGGTCCGCGACGGCCCACCACGAGGGGTGATGGTGGGCCGTCGCGAGCCTCCGGCTCGCTCGACCCACCCTACTGAGGTCCGACGCCCGCGTATGTCCTACGCCCTCCAGACCCTCTGGCACGAGCGGCCGCGGTACGCCTCCGGCGTGCTGGCGGTGACGTTCTCGGCCGTCCTGATCGCGCTGCAATGCGGGCTCCTGCTCGGCCTGTTCAAAATCACCTCGATCCCGATCGACTTCGCCTCGGCCGGGACCGACCGGACCCTGTGGGTCGGGTCCACCGCCGTCCCGAGCGTCGACCTCGGCAAGCCGATCCCGGCGTCGTACCTCTCCCGGGTGGCCGGCCGGCCGGGGGTCGGGATGCCCGAGCTGTACGTCGCCAACTTCGCCAACTTCACCAAGCCGACCGGCGGGACCGAGCTGTGCTTCCTGCTCGGCAGCCGGCTGGACGGCGACTCGGCCGCCGCCGCGACCGTCCTCACCCCCCAGATGCGGGCCGCCCTGTCCGAGCCGTTCACCGTCGTCCTGGACGAGTCGGACTACGCCAAGCTGAAGCTCGACCACCCCTACGGCCGGCCGAAGATCAACGGCAAGGAAGTCACCGTGGTCGGGACGGTGAAGGGGGTCAAGAGCCTGGCCGCCCCGTGGATGTTCTGCTCGCTCCACACCGCCCGGCAGTTGCTCGGGTACGTCCTCCCGCCGGACCACGCGACGTACCTGGTGGCGGTGTGCGACACCCCGGCCCGGGCCCGGGAGGTGGCCCGGGAGCTACGCGCCGAGTACCCGGACGACATGACCGCGTACAGCGGGACCGACTTCTCGACCGGCAGCCGGTGGTACTGGCTGTTCCGGACCAAGGCCGGGTTCGCCATCGGGTTCGCGGCCGTCCTCGGGCTGTTCGTCGGGGCGGTCATCACCGGCCAGACGCTCTACTCGGCGACCGCCGCCAGCGCCAAGGAGTTCGCCATCCTGTTGGCCCTGGGCATCCCCCGGTGGCGGGTCTACCTGATGGTC
The DNA here is from genome assembly GCA_019747655.1 of Gemmataceae bacterium. Taxonomy (GTDB): domain Bacteria; phylum Planctomycetota; class Planctomycetia; order Gemmatales; family Gemmataceae; genus Urbifossiella. The sequence goes on from JAIEQO010000139.1 coordinate 7,504, forward strand.
CTGGCCCAGTCGTTCTGGGTCGGGGTGGTCGGGGTCGCCCTGGCGTACCCGATCTGCCTCGCGCTGCGGGAGGCGGCCCGGCTGGGGAGCGTGGACGTCGACCTGCGGTGGGAGGTGCTGGCCGGGACGGCGGCCGTCACCCTGCTGACCGCCCTGGCGGCCGGACTCTGGGCCCTCCGGTCGGTCCGGACGATCGAGCCGATGGACCTGCTTCGCTGAAGTTTCGAGTTTGCGGAGTTTCGAGTTTCGAGTTGTAGGGCACGCACCGCGTGCCGTGGGACGGTCGGCACGCGGTGCGTGCCCTACGGGCGGGAGACGATGCCAGCAGTTGTGACGAGTACCACGCCGACCCTCCGGGGCGTCGGCCTGACGAAGACCTACGGCGACGGGTCGGCCCGGCGGGCCGCCCTGAAGGCCGTCTCGATCGACCTCCGGCCGGGCGAGCTGGCCCTCTTGATGGGGCCGAGCGGGAGCGGCAAGAGCACCCTCCTGGCCGTCCTGTCCGGGCTGTTGGAGCCGGATAGCGGGCAGGTCCTGGCCGAGGACGAGGGGGAGCTACGGGACGTGTGGGCGATGACCGGCAAGCAGCGGGAGGACTACCGGCTGCGGACCACCGGGTTCGTGTTCCAGGGGTACAACCTGTTCCCGGCCCTGACCGCCCGGCAGCAGTTGGAGATCGTGCTCAAGTGGGGCGGGTACGCCGGCGGCTCCGAGGCCCGGCGGCGGGCCGACGAGATGCTCGACAAGCTCGGGCTGGCCCCCAACCGGCACAAGAAGCCGGCCTACCTGTCCGGCGGGGAGAAGCAGCGGGTGGCGATCGGCCGGGCGCTGGTCAAGGACCCGTCGTTCGTGTTCGCCGACGAGCCGACCAGCGCCCTGGACTGGGAGAACGGGCAGCGGGTGATGGAGTTGCTGCGGGACGCCGCCCACGACCGCCGGGCGTCGATCCTGGTCGTCTCCCACGACCACCGGCTCATGCCCTATGTGGACGCCTACTACCACCTGGAGGACGGCCACCTGGAGGAGCGGGGCCGGGGGTGAGTTGCACGGACCCCACCCCCTAACCCCCTCCCCCGCGGGGAGAGGGGGAACAAGACAGAAGGCTTTCGCTGTTCTGGTCCCCCTCCCCACGCGGGGGAGGGGGTTAGGGGGTGGGGTCTTCTGACGTTCGGATCGGGCCGCCGGCGGTCGGACGGCGTAAACTGGTGACAGGAGGTGCCCCGTGGGATGGCTCCGGAAGGCCCGGCCGGTGCTGGTCGTCGGCGGCGGGCTGTTGGTCGTCGGCAGCCTACTCGGGGCCCGGCTCCTGACCCACGGGTCGGGCGGCGGGTCGGCCGCGGCCGACCCCGCCCCGCCGGCCAACGGCAAGGCCGGGTCCGGCCCGGTGGTGTTCGGGACGGTCGACTCGGACCCCCCGCCGGTGTCCCACGGCCTGCCGCCGGTGATCCAGTCTGGGGAGGTGGCCGAGGTGTTCGTCAAGCCGGGGGACGAGGTCCGGGTCGGCCAGAAGCTGTACCGGTTCGAGACCCGGCACCTGGAGGCCGGGGTGAAGCGGGCCGAGGCGGCGGTCGGCGGGGCCCGGGCGAATGTCCGCAAAGCCAAGGCGTTCGAGGACCAGCACCGGACCTCGATCCTGACCCAGGAACAGAAGCTGAAGGCCTACGACCTCCGGGTCAAGCTGACTGACGAGGGGCTGAGTGTGTACGAGGCCAACCTCCGGGCTCAGCTCGCCACCCAGACGGCGGAGAAGGCCAAGGAGCTGTTCGAGACCAACGACCGGCGGTTCGAGCTGCGGACCGCCCACCTCACCGCCGTCGAGGAGCGGAACGCCGAAAAGCTCAAGCTGGACGAGATGCGGACGGCCGATGTTGGGGCCGGAGTCGAGCAGGCCGAGGAGGGGGTGAAGGAGGCCCAGGCGGCCGTCGACCAGGCCAGGCTGATGGTCGAGCTGTGTACCGTGGTGGCCCGGGAGGCCGGGACGGTCGAGCGGGTCAGCGTCGGCCCCGGGGACGTGCTCGGGGTGAGCACCCGGACCCCGGCGGTGGTCCTGGTCCCGGCCGGCCGGCGGGTCGTCCGGGCCGAGGTCGAGGCCGAGTTCGCCCACCGGGTCGGGCCGGACAAGAAGGGGAGGGCGGTCCTCGTCATCGACAACTCGGACCCGAAGCTGACCTACCCGGGGGTGGTCAAGGAGATCGGCCAGGCGTTCCTGCCGAAGCGGGGGGCCGAGGCCGCCTTCGCCCCGAACGAGACCCGGGTGCTGGAGGTCGAGGTCGAGGTCGCCGACCCGGCCCCGCCGGGCAAGCCGCCCCTGCGGGTCGGCCAGCGGGTGAAGGTGAACTTCAACCCCTGACGGGGAACGACTCGGGAATGACGAATGACCCACCAATGACCCACCAATGACGAAGGAAGACACCGGCCCGCCGTCGTCTTCCTTCGTCATTGGTGGGTCATTGGTGGGTCATTCGTCATTCGGCGGGACCGCCAAGTCGTACCGGTACTGCCACCACGTCACCACCACCGCGGGCAGCAGCTTCCCGCTCGCCTTCCGGCTCCTGCCGGCCGCCCGGCGGCGGGCGATGGACGCCCTGTACGCCTTCCTCCGCGTCACCGACGACCTGGCCGACGCCCCCGGCGACCCGGCCGTCAAGCGCGGCGAGCTGGCCCGCTGGCGGGCCGCCCTCGGCGACGCCCTCGCCGGCCGGTACTCGCACCCCGTCCACCCGGCCCTGCACGACGCCGTCCGCCGGTACGACATCCCGCCGCAGTACCTGTCCGACGTGCTCGACGGCGTCGAGTCCGACCTTTCGCCGGTCCGGTTCGCCACCTTCGCAGACCTCCACCCGTATTGCTACCGGGTGGCGTCGGCCGTCGGGCTGGCGTGCGTCCGGGTGTGGGGGCTGCGGCCGGGGGCGACCTGGGCCGACGCCGAAGGCCCGGCCGTCGATGCCGGGATCGCCTTCCAGCTCACCAACGTCCTCCGCGACCTCGGGGAGGACGCGGCCCGCGGCCGGGTCTACCTGCCCGAGGACGAGTTGGCCCGGTTCGGGGTGACGCCGGGGGCGGGGGGGACCGGTCACAGTCCGGGGGGACTGTGCCACCCGGCCGGGGTCGGCGATCTGCTCCGGCTCCAGGTCGGCCGGGCCCGCGGGCTGTACCGCCGGGCGGCCGGGCTCGACCGGCTCCTGACCGACCCCGGCCGGGCCATCTTCCGGGTGATGCGGGGGACCTACGAGGCGCTGCTGGACGAGGTCGAGCGGCGGGGGCCCGCCGGGCTGGCCGGCCGGGCCCGCGTCCCCCGCCGGCGGAAGGGGCTAATCTTCCTCGGGGCCTGGCCGGTCCGGTGGGGGCTGTGGTAGTCATCAGTGACCAGTCATCAGTCATCAGTCATCAGTTGCCGACGCAGGCCAGCCGCCGTTCACTGATAACTGCTCACTGGTAACTGATGACTGATGACTGGTCACTGCACACTGCTTACTACACCCGCCCCCAGCACACCCCGCCGGTGCAGGCGACGATCTGGGCCGGGGTGAGGGTGACGAGGCCGTCGCCGGTGTTCCCGTCCCGGCTCCCGCCGCCGTCCACCCCCCACGGGTTGCGGACGGTGATCGACACCACCTTCCCGGCCGCGTCCCGGGCGACCGACGCCACCGAGTACATGTGCGACCCGACGATCGGGACGCCGGAGCCGACCCGCAGGAAGCCGATCGTCACCGCCCCCTTCGCCTCCCACTTCCGGGCCACGAACTCGGCCAGCTCGGCCCCGTCGGAGGTGGTGCCGAAGTACCGGGACCCGCTGGCCGCCGCCCCGAACGCCCGGTTCACGTCCACCCCCCACCCGCCGCTCAGGCTGGCGTAGGTGTTCGCCCCGGTCCGGTAGTGGGCGTAGGCCTTCTCGGCGACCGCCACCCACAGCGAGCTTTCCTTGCCGAGCCCGGCGTACCCCGGGAGGTCGTTGTCCACCCGGTAGAACTTCCCGCCGAGCTGCACCCCGTAGGTGCCGTCGTCGAAGTCGACCAGGTGCTGCCGGAGGGTGGTCGGGCTGTCCTGGGCGACGCCCGCCAGCCCGGCCAGCAGCCAGCAGTCGCCCAGCCCGCCCTGCCGGACGTCCGCCGGGGACGGGCCGGCCGACGAGAAGAGCGGGTTGGTGGCGTAGGTCTTGTACGTCCGGCCGGTGGCCGGGTCGGCGATCCGGTCGCCGCCAGGGTCCGGTCGGCCCCGGCGTTGGCGAAGGCGGCGACCTTCTGGACCTTGTCCCCGGTCGTCACCCCGGCCGTCCGGTCGGCGGTCCCGTCGGTCGCCCGGTCGACCCAGATGCCGTCCCGGCCGGGCCCGCCGTCGGCGGTGTCGGCCGTCCCGTCGTCGACCGCGATCAGGGTGTCGTCCCCGGCCCCGCCGAGGAGGGCGTCAGCTCCCGAGCCGCCGTTGAGTCGGTCGGCCCCGCCCCCGCCGTCGGCCCGGAGCGGGAGGTTGAGGGCGGAGGTGAAGGTGTCGCCCCCGGCCCCGCCGCGGAACCGGACGGCCGTGGCCCCGCTCGCCGGGAACGTCCAGGTCTTGCCGGCGGCGGAATCGCGGACAACGAGGTCGGTCCCGGACCGGGTGACGGTGGCCCGGGTGTCGGTGTCGTCGGCCGTGACCACTAACGTCGACCCGGACAGGACGGCGGAGGCGACGGACGGGACTTCGCGGGCTTCGAGCGGCTCGGCGGCGAGCCGGGCCGGCTTCTGGGCGGTGGGGGGCATGGGCGGTGCTCCGGGGTGGGCGCGGTTGCCGCGGCCGGCCGCCGGCGGTAGGTTGCGCCGGGTGGCCGCGGCTCCCGGTCCCCAGCACACGATTCCGCTCGGGGGACGGGCGACGGTTTCCGCCCGGGGCGTCGGTTCCGGGGTGTCGCCGGGGGCGGGTTTTCCGGCCGCCGGCGGAGGGGTTTGGGCCGGCGGCGGAGAACCCGCGCGGGGCCGGACGGCGGTGAGGTGGCGCGTGAACCGGGTGGCGGTGGTCGGGGGCGGGCTGGCCGGGCTGGCGGCGGCCCAGGCGCTGGCCGAGCGCGGGTTCCGGGTGACGGTGCTGGAATCCCGGCCGCGGCTCGGGGGGCGGGCCGGGTCGTTCCCGGACGCCGCGTCCGGCCAACTCGTGGACGCCTGCCAGCACGTCAGCATGGGCTGCTGCACCAACCTGGCCCACTTCTTCAGGACCGTCGGGGTCGGTCACCTGCTCGCGCCCCAGCCGAAGCTGCACTTCGTCACCCCGGACGGCCGGCGGAGCGTGTTCAAGGCCGACCCGTGGCCGGCCCCGTTCCACCTCGGCCGGGCCCT
>JAIEQO010000466.1 GCA_019747655.1 Gemmataceae bacterium
GGCGGGGTGGCAACCGCCCCGGCCGCCGCCCCGGTCGGCCAGGACCGGCCGCTGTTCGAGGCCGACGACCTGGACGCGATCCTCGGCGTGAAGCAGCCGTCCACCGCCTACGACTTGGACGACACCCCGGCCCGACGGCCCGTCTCCGGGCCGGACGCGGCCTCCCTCCCCGACCACGACGTGCTGGTCCTGTCGACCCGAACCGCCGTCGTGCTCGGGGTGGTGATGCTGGTTTTGCTGATCGGGGCGTTTCTGCTCGGCGTGCAGGTCGGGGGGCGGTGGTAGCCGGGGGGCCGTCACTTCACCCGGCGGACGCGGTGGCCGTTGGTGTCGGCGATGTACAGCACCCCGGCCGGTCCGACGGCGACCCCGTGCGGCCGGCCGAGGGTGGCGGCGGTGGCCGGCCCGCCGTCGCCCAGCCCGGGCGTCTTGGTCTTGCCGTTCCCCGCGACCGTGGTGATGATCCCGGTCCGGGCGTCGATCCGGCGGACCACCTCGTTCTCGGTGTCCACGACGTAGACGTTCCCCTCCCGGTCGACGTCGATCTCCTTCGGGCCGTCGAAGGTGGCGGCCTTGGCCGGCCCGCCGTCCCCGGTGTACCCCTTCTTGCCGGTCCCGGCGAACCGGTCGATGGTCCCGGCCTTCGGGTCGATCACCCGGACACAGTTCCCCTCCCGCTCGACCACGAACACCCGCCCGGTCGGCCCGACGGCGACCGCCCGGGGGCCGGCGAAGGTGGCGTCCTTGACCGGCCCGCCGTCCCCGGCCGTCCGCTTCAGCCCGTTCCCGGCCATGGTGACGACCTTGCCGGTGTCGAGGGCGACCGCCCGCAGCCGCTGGTCGGCCACGTCGGTGATGAACAAGAGCCGCGGGGCCGACGGGCGGTCGAGGGCGACGCCGTTCGGCTCCCGGAGCGGGGTCTGGGCGGCCGGGCCGGCGTCGGCCCCCGACCCCGGCTTGCCGCCGACCCCGGCGACGGTGGTGATGATCCCGGTCCGGCCGTCCACCCGCCGGACGCAGGCGTTCAGCCGGTCGGCGAAGTAGACGGTGCCGGCGGCGTCGACGGCCAGCCCGTAGGGCTCGTTCAGGGCCGCGTCGGTGGCCCGCCCGCCGTCCCCGTCGAACCCCTTGCGGCCGCTGCCGGCGACGGTCTTGATCGTCCCCGACTTGGCGTCCACCCGGCGGACCCGGTGGTTGAAGGTGTCGGTGAAGTACAGGTTGCCGGCCGGGTCGACGGCCACGTCGAACGGCTGGTCGAGCTTGGCGAGGTCGGCCGGGCCGCCGTCCCCGGCGAACCCCTTCTCGCCGGTCCCGGCCACGGACGTAATCGCGGGGTCGGCCGCCGCCAGGGCGACCAGCAACAGGGCAAGCATGACGGGCTTCCTTACTCGTAGCGGATCAGGAGGTCGCCGCCGTCCACCTGGGTGCCGGGCGAGACCAGCACCTCGGCCACCTTCGCGGCCCGGTCGGCGTATACGGTCGATTCCATCTTCATCGCCTCCATCGTCAAGAGCTTTTGTCCGGCCGCGACTTCTTCGCCGGCGGCGACGGACACGCCGATGACGGCGCCGGGCATCGGGGCCCCGACGTGCCGGGCGTTCCCGGCCTCGGCCTTCGGGCGGGTTTTCACCGCCCCCTCGCCGAGCGTCCGGTCGACGACGACGACCTCCCGGGGCTGACCGTTCAGCTCGAAGTAGACGACCCGCTTGCCGTCCGGCTGGGGCTCGCCGACGGTCAGGAACTTGACGATGAGCGTCTTCCCGGGTTCGATCTCGATGCTCGCCTCCTCCCCCTTTTCCATCCCGTAGAAGAAGACGGGCGTGGGCAGGACGCTCAGGTCCGAGAACTGGGCCTGCTGACGGGCGAAGGTGGTGAACACCCCCGGGCGTGTGCCGGCATCCGGGAACAGGAGGTACGAGGCCAAGTCGGTGTCGGACGGTTTGCGGCCGATCTTCCCTTCGAGTTCGGCCCGGGTCTTGGCGAGGTCGGCCGGCGGGAGGAGGGCCCCGGGCCGGTCGGGCAGCGGCTTGCGGCCGCGGAGGATGCGCTTCTGGAGGTCCGGCGGGAACCCGCCCGGCGGCTGGCCGAGCTTCCCCTCGAAGAACTCGACCACCGACTCGGGGAAGGCGACCTCCTTCTTCGGGTCGAGGAGGTCAGCCGGGGTGAGGTTGTTGGCCATCATGAACAGGGTCATGTCCCCGACCACCTTCGAGGTCGGCGTGACCTTGACGATGTCGCCGAACAGCTTGTTGACCTCGGCGTAGGCCCGGCCGACCTCGTGCCAGCGGTCGCCGAGGCCGAGCGACTGCGCCTGCTGGTAGAGGTTCGCGTACTGCCCGCCGGGCATCTCGTGCAGGTACACCTCCGCGGAGGTGGCGACCTGGCCGGTCTCGAACGCGGCGTAGAGCGGGCGGACATCCTCCCAATAGGTGGCCGTGTCCTGGAGCCGGTCGAAGTCGAGGCCGGTGTCGCGGTCGGTGAACCGGAGGGCTTCCACGAGGGCGTTCAGGCTCGGCTGGGCGGTGTTCCCGCTGAGCGGGGCGAAGGCGCAATCGACGACATCGACCCCCTCCCCCGCGGCCATCAGGTACGACGCGATCTGCCCGCCGGCCGAGTCGTGGGTGTGGAAGTGGATCGGCAGGCCGACCGCCTCGCGGAGGGCCTTGACCAGCTTCCGGGCGGCGAACGGCTTCAAGAGCCCGGCCATGTCCTTGATGGCCAGGAGGTGCGTCCCCATCTTCTCCAACTGCTTCGCCAGGTCGACGTAGTAGTTGAGCGAATACTTGTCCCGCTTCGGGTCGAGGATGTCGCCGGTGTAGCAGACGGCCGCCTCGCACAGGGCGTCGGTCTTCAAGACGGCCTCGACGCCGACCTTCAGGTTCGGCAGCCAGTTGTTGGCGTCGAACACGCGGAACAGGTCCATCCCGTGCTGGGCGGACAGCCGGACGAACTCGTCCACCACGTTGTCCGGGTAGTTCGAGTAGCCGACGGCGTTGGCGGCCCGGAGGAGCATCTGGAACAGGATGTTCGGGACCCTCTCCCGCAGCCGGGCGAGCCGGTCCCACGGCGACTCCTTGAGGAACCGCATGCTGGTGTCGAACGTCGCCCCGCCCCACATCTCCAGCGAGAACAGCCCGGCGTGCTCGCGGGCGTAGCGGTCGGCGACGGCCAGCATGTCGAACGTCCGCATCCGCGTCGCCAGCAGCGACTGGTGGGCGTCCCGCATGGTCGTGTCGGTGACGAGCAGCCGCTTCTGGTCGCGGACCCAGCCGGCGAACTTCGCGGCCCCGAGTTCCTTGAACGTGTCCCGTGTTCCCTTCGGGAAGGGGCCGTCTTTCTCCGGCGGAACGTGGGTGGCCGGCGTGGCCGGCGGTCGGCGGGACGGGTCCTTGACCTCCGGGTGCCCGTTGACGACCACCTCGGCGATGTAGGCGAGCAGCTTGCTGGCCCGATCCCGGCGGGTCGGCAGCTTGAACAGGTCGGGCGTCTCGTCGAGGAACCGGGTTGTGACCTCGCCGGCCAGGAACTGCGGGTGCTCGATCAGGTTCAGCAGGAACGGGATGTTCGTCTTCACCCCGCGGATGCGGAACTCCTGGAGGCAGCGTTCCATCCGGGTGGCGGCGTCGGCGAACCGCCGGCCGCTGGCCGTCACCTTGACCAGGAGGGAGTCGTAGAACGGGGTGACGACGGCCCCGGGGTTGGCCGTCCCGGCGTCGAGCCGGACGCCCGGGCCGCCGCTCGAGCGGTAGGCCGAGAGCCGGCCGTAATCGGGGGTGAAGCCGTTGGCCGGGTCCTCGGTGGTGATCCGGGACTGGATGGCGTAGCCCTGGGTCCGGATGGCGGACTGCTCCAGCCCGACCTCCGGGTCGGCGAGCTTGAGACCCGAGGCGACCAGGATTTGCGACCGGACGATGTCGAACCCGGTGACGACTTCGGTGACGGTGTGCTCGACCTGGATGCGGGGGTTGACCTCGATGAAGTAGAGCCGCTTGGCGTCGGTGTCGTACAGGAACTCGACGGTGCTGGCGTTGTCGATGCCGACGGCCCGGCCGACCTTCAGGGCGGCGTCCAGGATGGCGTCGCGGATGTCGGTCGGGAGGTTCGGGGCCGGGGCGAGTTCGACCACCTTCTGGTGCCGCCGCTGGATCGAGCAGTCGCGTTCGTACAGGTGGACGAGCCCGCCGTGCCGGTCGCCGAGGAGCTGCACCTCGATGTGTTTGGCCCGCTCGACGAACTTCTCCAGGAACACGTCCGGGACGCCGAACGCCGTCCCGGCCTCGCGGCTGGCGGAGGCCAGCGATTCTTCCAGCTTGTCGGCCCCCCGGACGACCCGCATCCCGCGGCCGCCGCCGCCCATCGACGCCTTGACGATGACCGGGTAGCCGAGTTGCTCTGCGAGGGATTTGGCCTCGTCGCCGGCCACCGGGTTGTCGCTACCCGACAGGACCGGGACGCCGGCCTGCCGGGCGATCTTCCGGGCGGCCACCTTGTCGCCGAGAGAGTCCAGAATCTCGGGCTTCGGGCCGACGAAGGTGATGCCGGCCGCGGCACAGGCCCGGGCGAAGGTGGCGTTCTCGGAGAGGAAGCCGTACCCGGGGTGGATAGCGTCGACGCCCACATCCTTCGCCAGGGCGACGATCCCGGGGATGTCGAGGTAGGCCCGGATCGGCTCGCCGGGCTTGCCGACCCGGTAGGCCTCATCCGCCTTGAACCGGTGCAGGGCGAACCGGTCCTCGTGGGAGTAGACCGCGACCGTCCGGATGCCGAGTTCGTGGGCCGACCGGAACACCCGGATGGCGATCTCGCTCCGGTTGGCGACGAGGAGCTTGCGGAACGGCGTAGCCGGCATGGAGGAGCATTCCGGGGCGGGAGAGTGCGGGAAGTGATACGGAACGCGGTGGCCGACGCACAGCGGCCGCGTGAAACGACCCAGGGCTCCGCCCCGGGCTATGCTGTCGCAGGCCTTCAGCCTGCCGGCCCCTCGGGGCTCCGGCCTGAAGGGCCGGGACATCATAGCCCAGGGCGGAGCCCTGGGGGGTTTAGCCGAATCCTACTTGACCACCTTCCCGGCCACCGGGATCACCACGGTCGGCTGGTCCTTGTTGTCGGTGACCACCTCGACCGTCCGGACGAACCCGCCGGCCGCCTTCGGGCTGGCCGACAGGGTGATGACGTGCTCGGCCTTGGCCTCGTCCTGGTCGGCCACCTTCACCCCGAGCTGGTCGTCCCCGCCCTTGACGGCCAGGATTTTGAACGGGGCCCCGCCCTTCAGGACGACCCGCTTCTCGGCCGGGATGCCGCCCACCGGCAGGTCGCCGAACTGGACCGCCTCGGGCGTCACCGCCACCGGGGCGGCGACCGTCACCGTGACCGGGACCCGGAGCTTGGCCACGGCGGCGTTGGAGGTCGTCAGGTTGATGTCGGAGGTCCAGTTCCCGGCCGGGCAGTCCTTGTCCAGGGTGGCGGTGACGGTGTACGTCACCATCCCGGCGGCCCGGCTCTCCTCCTTCACCTCGGCCTTGACGTACCCGCCGGTGCTCTCGGCCTTGGTCACCTGCCAGTTCGGGTCGCTGGTGAACGACACTTTGGTGGAGGCGGTGCCGCCGGCCCCCTTCCTGACCGTCCCGAAGGCGATCGTGTCCGGGGTCATCAGCAGGTCGTCCCGGCTAACGGTCTGGACCCGGAGGGAGACCTCCTCCCGGGTCGGGGCGAGGAACGGGACGTAGATGGTGACCGACTTGGTGGTGTTCGGGGTCTGGATGCGGCGGGTGTCCATGTGGGCGATCACGGCCGCCGACTCGCCGGGGGCGACCTGGGCCTTCGACACCGACGCCGACACGCACCCGCACGACACCCGGGGCGACCCGAGGGTGACGGGCTGGCCGGTGGTGTTGGTGAACCGGAAGTAGTGGATCAGGACCGGCCCCCGCGGGGTGGTCCCGAAGTCCTTCACCTTGTCGGCGAACAGGTCGGCCGGGCCGGCCCAGGCCGGGACCGCCGTGAGCAACACCCCCGCCGCCGCGACCGCGCTCCGGAACATGGCTTTCGACCCCCCAGATGCCGGCCGGCCGTTCCCCCGAACGGCGGGCCGGATTAACTCCATACCTATCAGGCGAGCCCCCAACCCCACACCACCAGTTCGACCGGTGGGGGTTGGGTACGGGGGGGCGGTGGGTGGCGTGTCCGCCGCAACCCCTCATCCCGCCCCGACCGCTACGCCCGGGCCAGGACGGCGACCGTCACCGCCGCCGCCCCGGCCTGCCGGACGACCCGGGCGGCCTCGTCGGCCGTCGCCCCGGTGGTCATCACGTCGTCCACCAGGAGAACCGCCCGGCCGGCGCACCTTGCACCGCGGCCGACCCGGAAGGCCCCCTTCATGTTCTCCCGCCGGGCCGTGGCCGACGGTTGTGACTTCTGGGTGGCCGCCTTCACCCGCCGGAGCCACCCCGGGCGGAACTCGGCCCCGAGGGCGGCCGCCAACTCCCGGCCGAGGGCCGCAGCCTGATTGTAGCCCCGGGCCCACCGCCTGCGCCAGTGAAGCGGCACCGGGAGTACCAGACCGGCACCGGCGTCCTTCAAGGCCGGCCCGCGGGTGGCGGAGAAGACTCGCCCCATCATCTCGGCCAGCCCCTCACCGGGGGCGTGCTTCATCCGCAGGACGGCGTCCCTGAGCTGGCCGTCGTAGGGTCCGAGCCGGACGGCCCGGGCGAAGGCGAACCCCCGCCCGCGGCAGGCCGGGCAGCCGTCCGCCGTGTCGGTGTGCGGCCCGACGGTGGCGGCACACCGGGGGCAAGCGTCGTGCAGGTCGGCCGTGACCGCGGCTAGACAACCGCTGCACAGCCCGTGCCGGTACGTTTCCGTACCGGCCTCCGGGGCGTCACAAATCAGGCAGGCGTTCGGGTACAGGAGGTGGAGGAAGCCGCGAGCAACCTCGGCCAGCCGGGAGCGGCTCATGGGGCGGGTAAAGATGGAAGGGGTTTACGCGGCCGCCCGGCCGCCGGACGGGGCCGCCGGCAGGGTGACGACGAACCGGGTGACGCCGGACGGCGACGGCTCGTGCCGCACGTCGCCGCCGTTCTCCCGGGCCAGCCGCCAGGCGGTCGGCAGCCCGAGGCCCCGCCCCCGGCCGGCCGAGCGGCCGGAGTAGAACGGGTCGAAGGCGTGTTCGGCGGCGGCCGCCGACAGGCCCGGGCCGCTGTCGTCTACAACGACCCGCAGCCGCCCGGCGTCTAGCTCGCACCGCACGCCGACCCAGCCGCCTGCCCCGGCCGCCTCGACGGCGTTCCGGACGACCGCCCCGACCGCCCGGCGGAGTTGATCCGGGTCGCCGACGGCATTGGCGGCCGGCGGCACGACCGGCCGGTCGAGCCGGACCCCGCGCTCGTCGGCGAGCGGGCCGACATCCGTCCATACGCCGGCGAGCAGGTCGGCGGCGGCCACCGCCCCGCGGACAGGAGCCGGCGGGCGGGCGAAGAGCCGCAACTCGCGGAGGAGGTCGGCGATCCGCTTGGTCTGGCGGACGACCGACCGGAGGGCGTCGGCCCGGTCCGGGTCGGCCTCGGTTTTGAGCAGCCGCTGGGCCTGCCCGGAGATCACGGCCAGGGGGTTGTTGATCTCGTGCCCGGCCCCGGCGGCGAGTTCCGCGAGCCCGGCCAGCTTGGCGTCCCGCCGGCCGGCGGCGTCGGCCCGGCCGACCGCCGCGAGGGCGGTGTGCAACTCGTCCACCCGGGCTTCCAACCGGCCGACCAGCCCCGCGCCGGACCGCCGGCGGGCTTCCGCGGCCATCCGGAGGAGGTTGCGGACGAGCGGGACCCGGTGCGGGTTAAGGTCGAGACCGGACCCGCCGGCGGAGACTTCTGCCGGTGGGGGGGCGAGCAGCGTTGGGAAGTCGGCTTCCGCCAGCCCCAGGTGACGGGCGAGGTCGTCCCGGTCGGACGAGTCGGTCAGCCCGAGCGCGGGGCCGTGCCGCTCGGCTTCGATCACGGCCAGCCGGACGACGGCGAACAGGTCCGGGTCGGCGACCGCCGGGCGGGCCGCGGCCCACGGCAAACCGAGGGCACCCAGGGTGTCGGCGGCCCACGCCGGGAACCGCCAGCGGCTGACGAGCCGGCGGACAATGTCGGCGTGATCCAGGCCCCAAAGTTGGTTCTGTACGGTCGACTGGCCGAGTGCGGATGCCGCGGCGGCCGGATCGACCGCGGCCACGGCGTACCACCCGAGCGGGGCGAGCCGGGCGAGGGCGGCCGCGGCCTCGGAATTGGTCCGCCCCGCCCGCTCGGCGAAGCGGCGGGCGAGTACCGCGGCCCGGTAGCCGAGGTCGTCGGCCTGCCGGACGGCCGGCGATTCGCCCGGAACCCAGCCGGCCGTTGTTGCCGATAACAGAGCGGCCGCGAGTTGTGGGGCTGTCGCCCCGTGTGGGCCGTTGAACGTAAATTCGGACGACGACGGCGGGGCGAAGCGGATGAGGAATGCCAGCAGGGCGGGGTCGGCGGCCGACGCCGGGGCGAGGCCGGCCGGGGCTTCGGCCAGCCGGACCAGGCTGTCGGTTTTCGGGCAGAGCCACGGCAACCCGGCCGCGGCCCGGCCCACCCCCTGCCCTGCCACCGGTTACTCCCATTCCGGGCGAGCGGGGGGCGTGAGCCCCCCGGTGCCCGCTACCGGGGGGCTCACGCCCCCCGCTCGCCAGACGGACTACGCGAGCGCCGAGACCTCCATCTCGAGCTGGGCGCACATCTTGTCGACCAGCACGTCGATGTCGAACGGCTTGCCGACGAAGTCGTCGGCCCCGGCCAGCTTCAGCTCCTGGACCTTGTCGTCCTCGATCATCCCGCTGATGCAGATGATCCGCACGTCCTCCATCGTCGGGTCGGCCCGGACCCGGTGGCAGACCTCCCGGCCGTTGATGTCCGGGAGCATCACGTCCAGGACGATCAGGTCCGGCCGGTACTCCTTGACCATCATCCCGGCGTCGAACCCGTTGGACGCGATCCGGACCTCGAACCGGCCGTCCTCCTGGAGGGCCCGGTTGATCGTGTCGACCAGTTCCGGGTCGTCGTCCACCAGGAGGACCTTCCGCCGCCCGCTCTCCAGGGCGTCGGTCGGGATGTTGTTGTCCTTCATGAACCGGAACAGGCTCTCCCGGGGGATCCGCCGGAACTTCGACCCGGGGACCCGGAAGCCCTTGAGCTGGCCGTTGTCGAAGCAGCGGATGATGGTCTGCTGGCTGACCTTGCAGACCTTCGCCGCCTCGCCGGTCGTGAACACCGTCTTCATCCGGACACCACCCTGCCGGCTCGGCCGGCACGTCTGGAGGAAGTCCGCGCGCGACCGCTCGACCGAGCCGGCGCCGGACCGAAACCCGTCCGTGACTCTCGGACCAACGCCCGTCCGCCCGGGGGCGGCGCGGGGAGGGGTTAAGGTGGTCCCGGGGGCGAAGGCGACTCAGGGTGATGGGGCAAGCTGGGGCATCGGACCACCGCCCCATGATACCCGGGCCGGGTGGCCGGTCAATCCGGCGGGGTGTCCGCCGGCCACTGACCCGCTCCCGCACCCGGGCTCTCACCCCTCACCACCCGCCGCCCTTGCCCGGCCGGCACGGTCGCCGGCCCCGGACCCACCCTCCCCCGTGTACGACTTCGGCTGTGCCGCCGACTCGGTCGCCCCGTGTATCGGCCGCCCAGTCGCCGCAGGTTACTCCGCCCCGCCAGATTCCCCCGGCGGGGCCGTCCCCCGGCCGGTACGACCGGCCGGGGCGTTGCCGGGAACGGGCGGCCGCCGCCGCGTACCCGGCCCGCTGGGGGCCCGCCGGTTGCCCGGCTTCCCCCCGCTGGCCGGCCCCGCATAGCGACTCAGTCGAGATAAAACAACAGGACTGCGAGGTCGGCCGGGGTGATGCCGCTGATGCGGCCCGCCTGCCCGAGGCTGGTCGGCCGGACCCGGCCCAGCTTCTCCCGGGCCTCGTGGCGGAGCTGGGGGACGGCGGTGTAGTCGAACGCGGTGGGGATTCGCTTCCCCTCCAGCTTCCGGAACCGCTCGACCTCGGCCGCTTGGCGGTCGACGTAGCCGCTGTATTTGCCCTCGATCACGGCCTGCTCGACCACCTCCGGCCGGGCGTCCCAGGCCCGCAGGGCGGGGTAACGTTCACACACGTCGGCCCACTCGGTCCCGGTCCGCCGCAGCCAGGTCTCGAGGGTGTCGCCGTCGCTCCGGTGGGCCTTCAGGTAGGCGGTGAGTTCGGCGATGCCGGCCTCCTTCCGCTCGTACCGTTCCCAGTCCGCTGCTCCGATCGAGCCGATCCGGCGGCCGAGCGGGGTGAGCCGGCGGTCGGCGTTGTCGTGCCGCAGGAGCAGCCGGTACTCGGCCCGGGAGGTGAACATCCGGTACGGCTCGTCCACCCCCTTCGTGACGAGGTCGTCGAGCAACACGCCGATGTACGCCTGCCCGCGGTCGAGGACGAACGGGCCATCCCCCTTGAGCTTGAGGGCGGCGTTCAGCCCGGCCATCAGCCCCTGCGCGGCCGCCTCCTCGTACCCGGTGGTCCCGTTGATCTGGCCGGCGAAGTAAAGGCCGGCGACCGGCTTGGTTTCGAGCGTCGGGTGGAGCTGGGTGGGCGGTGCGTAGTCGTACTCGACCGCGTACCCCCACCGCATCACCTCCGCGTTCTCCAGCCCGGGGATGAGCCGGAGCATCCCCTGCTGCACGTCCTTCGGCAGGCTGGTGCTGATCCCGTTGCAGTAGTACTCCCGGGTGTTCAGCCCCTCGGGTTCCAGGAAGATGAGGTGGGCGTCCTTGTCGGCGAACCGGACCACCTTGTCCTCGATGCTCGGGCAGTACCGCGGGCCGCGGCCCTCGATCCGGCCGCTGTACATTGGGGCGCGGTCCAGGTTGGCCCGGATCAGGTCGTGAACCGCCGCGTTCGTCTCGGTTGAGTGGCAGACCACCTGCGGGATGGTGATCCGGTCCGTACCGAAGCTGAACGGCCGGGGCGGGTCGTCGCCGGGCTGGACCTGGCACCGGCCGAAGTCGATGGTCCGGCCGTTGAGCCGGCAGGGGGTGCCGGTCTTGAACCGGGCCAGCTCGAACCCGGCGGCGGCGAGGCTGTCGCTCATGCCCTCGGCCGAGGCGTCGCCGGCCCGGCCGCCGCGGGTCTTGGCCTCGCCGGTGTGCATCACCGCCTTGAGGAACGTGCCGGTCGTGAGGATGACGGCCGGGGCCAGGTAGCGGGTGTCGCCGCGGGCCACCACACCGACCACCTTCCGGGCTGCGGGTGACGCCGTGTCCGTGTACGGTTCCAGCAACAACCCTTCGACGAGTTCCTGGCGGAGGGTCAGGTTGTCCTGCTCCTCGACCCACCGCTTCATCGTGAACTGGTAGAGCTTCTTGTCGCACTGGGCCCGGGGCGAGTGCATCGCCGGGCCCTTCGAGGCGTTGAGCATCCGGAACTGGATGCCGCTGGCGTCGGTACACCGGCCCATTAACCCGCCGAGGGCGTCGATCTCGCGGACGATCTGCCCCTTGGCCACCCCGCCGACGGCCGGGTTGCACGACATCTGGGCGACGGCGTCGGCGTTGAGCGTCAGCAGACACGTCCGGGCCCCGAGCCGGGCGGCCGCCATCGCCGCCTCGACGCCGGCGTGCCCGGCCCCGACGACGACGACATCGAAGTGGTACACGAGCGGGGCCACACACACCTCACAAGACCGTCCGCCGGGGGCGGCCGGCGAATCGACGGGCGGAAAAAATCGCCCACCGATTGTTCTCGGGGCCCGAACGATTATACTTCTACGTTATCTCACGACACCCACGCCCGCCCCCCGGTTCGTCGGGACGCCGGGCGAGCCGCCGGAGGCTCCGGGGTGCCCGCTTCGGAAACCGCGACCGGCGGTGGCGAGTCCAACCGCCGGCTGTTCGGGCTGATCCGCCGGCTCTGGGGGTCGACCGCCCCCCAGCCCGCCGGGGACGGCCCCACCGCGTCGGCCGGCCGCACCGGCGACTACCCGCCCTTCCCCGTCTTCCCGGCCGTCCGGGGCTACGTGCTGGTGGACGAACTCGGCCGGGGCGGGATGGGGGTCGTCTACCGGGCCCTGGACCTGGGCACCGGGCGGACGGTCGCCCTGAAGGCGGTTTACCCGGTCGGGGCCGGGGCGGCCGCGGTGCGGGCCCGGTTCGAGCGGGAGGTCCGGGCCCTCGCCCGCATCAAGCACCCGAACATCGTCCCGGTGTACCACGCCGGGGAGGGGCCGGGGTTCCCGTTCTTCACGATGGAGTACGTCCCCGGCGGGACGCTCCAGAAGCACCTCGACCGGGTCCGGGCCGACCTCGGCGGGGCGGTGCGGCTGGTGGCGAAGGTGGCCCGGGCGGTCGAGCGGCTCCACGCCGCCGGGGTGTGGCACCGGGACCTGAAGCCGCTGAACATTCTACTCGGGGACGGGGACGAGCCGCTGGTCGCCGACTTCGGGCTGGCGAAGTTCCGGGGCGACGAGTCGGACATGACCCAGTCCGGGGCGGTGCTGGGGACGCGGCACTACATGTCCCCGGAGCAGACGCGGGGCCAGACGCACAGCTACAGCCCGGCCTGCGACATCTGGGCGGTCGGGGTGATCCTGTACGAGCTGCTGACCGGCCGCCGGCCGTTCGCCGCCGCCGACCCGGTCGAGCTGTACCGGCTCATCCGGGAGGAAGCCCCGGAGTCCTGCTCGGCCACCAACCCGGGCGTGCCGCCCGCCCTCGACGCGATCGCCCGGCGGTGCATGGCCAAGCGGCCCGAGGACCGCTACCGGACCGCCGCCGAGGTGGCCGCGGCGCTCGAGCGGTGGCTGGCGGACGGGACCGGGC
>JAIEQO010000256.1 GCA_019747655.1 Gemmataceae bacterium
TTCCCCGGGGGGGCGGGGGGGGGGTCCCCCCCGTTTTTCGCGCCCCACGGGGGGCCCCCCCCCCCCCGCTCGCCAGGACCGGACCGGTCAGACGGCGACGGCGTGGGACCGGTCGCGGAGGTATTCGAGCGGCCGGGGGTCGCCGGCGTACCGGGCGTCGGCCGGGTGGAAGATGGCCTGCTTGAGCTTGGCCCGCTGCTCCAGGACGGCCAGCTTCTCCGGCGAGCCCGGGGCGGCCGTGGTCGGGGCGTCGGGGAGCGGGGCGTTGCCCGAGAAGTTGCCGACGCCCCGACGGGCGTACTTGCTGGTCGACGGGTACTGGTCCTTGACCCCGGGGGTGTAGTAGCAGCTCCAGCACAGCCCCCGCGGCCGGTTCACCTTGGACTTCGAGCAGTGGCGGCAGACGGCGATCATGGGCCGCTCCTCGTCCGTGTTCGGGTTCGGGCCGTGTTCGTTCGGATTTCGGGTTCGTAGGGCCGGCTGTGCCGGCCGCGTGACCGCCGGTGGCCGGCACAGCCGGCCCTACGCGGTCACGCCGCTTCGGCGTGTTCGCGGATCGTCTCGGCGGCCGGGGCGACCCGGTCGATCGGCAGCCGCTCGGCCAGGGCCCGGTCGACCTCGGGGAGCAGCTCCCGCCGCATCTCGTCGCGGGGGGTGTCGTCGAACCAGTTGAGGAACCACCGGCAGGCGGCCGGCTCGCCGAGCCGCTGGTCGGCCTCGAAGCAGGCCCGGGCGAAGAACTCCTCGACCTCCCCGACCGACTCGAGCCCCTCGCCCTGCCAGCCGCAGAAGCCGAGGGCGCAGGCGGCCTCGACCGGCCAGTCCTGCACGCACATGAGCGGCGGCGGGGTGGTGGTGCTGCCCTGGTTGAGCCGGGGGTCGTCGCCCCGGAGGGCGTCCCGTAGCGCCTCCAGCCCGGCCGTCGAGAGGACCGGCACGAACCCGTCCCGCCAGACCACGCGCCAGCTTTCCATCGTCGTTCCTCCGTCCCGGATGGCTGCCGTCTCACCCCGCCGGCCGCTCCAACTCCTCATTAGCGGCCGACATCTACTTTATACGGGCGTCCACTATCAGTGTCAACAGAGATTCGGCTGATTTTTTGATTTCTGTCCCTAGATGGGTGGTGAAAAGAAGCGGCTGGTGGCTAGTGGCTGTTATCGCGCACGTCCAGAATTGTGAAGTGCGCTTTATTAGACGTGGTTGGGGACGCCGTAGGCGTACTGGCTCAACTTGGGGTGGCCGGACAACAGGTATCGTGAGGAGAAGCCGCCTGTCGGTCTAACCGAGATTTGTTCGGCCGCAATCGGATTCGTTCGGCGCGGGGTGTGTCTCCGGGCCAGACACATCCGTGGGCGGATTCGGGCGGCGGCCGGTTGACTCGCCCCCGGCGAGGGGTTATCCGTGATGGCTACCGTGAGCCCCTTCCCCGACACCCGTTCGGACGCCCCGGCCGCCCCGCCTCCGGTCGGGGTCGAGTGGGTGGTCGAGGCGTGGGGCTGCGACCCGAACCGGCTCCGCGACCCCGCCGCCGTCCGCTCCCTGTGCGACCGGCTCCTCGGCGAGTTGGACCTGCGGGCCGTCGCCCCGCCCCTGTGGCACGCCTTCCCCGGCCCCGGCGGCGTCACCGGCCTGTACCTGCTGGCCGAGTCGCACCTGGCCTGCCACACCTACCCCGAACACGCCCTGGCCACCCTCAACCTCTACTGCTGCCGGCCCCGCCGGCGGTGGCCGTGGGAGGCCCGACTGGCCGAGCACCTGGGGGCCGGGCGGGTCACGGTCCGGCCGATCGAGCGGGGCGGGCCGGAGGGAGTCCGATGAGCGTCCGGGTGCAGTGCCCGGCGTGCGGCGGGCCGGTCGTCTTCGAGGTCGGGTCGGCGGTCGTGGCCGTCTGCCCGCACTGCCGGTCGGCCGTGGCCCGGGGCGACCGGTCGGTCGAAGACCTGGGCAAAGTGGCGGCCCTGGTGGAGACCGGGGCGGCCCTGAAGGTCGGGCTGGAGGGGCGGTACGACGGGCAGAAGTTCCGGCTGACCGGCCGGACGCAACTGAAGCACCCGGCCGGCGGGGTGTGGGACGAGTGGTACGCGGCCTTCCCGAACGACCGGTGGGGGTGGCTGGCCGAGGCCCAGGGGCGGTACTACCTGACGTTCGAGCAGAGCCCGCGGGCCGACCGGCCGATGTGGACCGCCCTGCTGGCCCCCGGGCGGAAGGTGAAGCTGCACGGGGCCCCGGCCAAGTTCACCGTGGCCGAGACCGGGACGGCCACGGTCGCCGGGGCCGAGGGCGAAATCCCCTACCGGCTGGTGCCGGGCTCGACCTACCGGTACGCCGACCTGTCCGGCCCGGACCGGGCGTTCGCCACCCTCGACTACGGCGACGACCCGCCGACGCTCTACCTCGGCAAGGAAGTCACCCTGGGCGAACTCGGGGTGGCGGTGGCCGTCCGGCAGCAGACGTGGGAGCTGCGGGAGGTGGCCGGCAAGCGGCTCGGCTGCCCGAACTGCGGCGGCCCGCTCGACCTGAAGGCCCCGGACCGGACCGAGCGGGTCGGCTGCCCGTACTGCGGGTCGCTGCTCGACGCCACCCAGGGCGACCTGCAACTCCTCAAGGCCAACAGCAAGCCGCCGTTCGAGCTGCAAATTCCCCTGGGCACGAAGGGCACCTTCGGGGCCGACGAGCGGACGGTGATCGGGGCCCTGCGGCGGTCGGTGGTGGCCGACGGCACCGAGTACCCGTGGCGGGAGTACCTCCTGTACCACCCGCGGGACGGGTTCGAGTGGCTGGTCGAGAGCGACGGCCACTGGAACCGGGTGGTCGGCGTCCCGGCCGGGGAGGTCGAGGACGGGAAGGTGCTGGCCACCTTCCGCGGCCGGACGTACCGGAAGTTCCAGGAAGGCACCGCCGTCGTCCGCGGGGTGGTCGGCGAGTGCTACTGGAAGGTGGCGGTCGGGGAGGAGGTCGAGACGCTCGACTGCATCCGCCCGCCGGAGGTGCTGACCCGGGAGGCGTCGGCGACCGGGGCGTCGCGGGAGGTGAACTGGTCGGTCGGGACGTACCTCCGGCCGGCCGAGGTGCAGAAGGCGTTCGGGCTGGCCGGGCCGCTGCCGGCCCCGGTCGGGATCGCCCCGAACCAGCCGTTCCCGTACCGGGCGGTGTACCGGTACGCGGCCGTGTTCGTCGGGGTGCTCTGCCTGCTCGGGCTCTTCGCGCTGGTCTTCCTGCGGACGCGGACGGTGGCCGAGCAGACGTTCCAGCTCCGGCCGCCGGCCCCGCCGACGCCGGCCGCCCCCGGGGCGCCGCCGGCCCCGGTTGAGAAGTCGCAGGTGTTCTTCACCGACAAGTTCGAGCTGCGGGCCCGGCGGAACGTCCGGGTGACGGTCTCCTGCCCGCAACTGACCGGCTGGCTGGTGGCCGAGGGCGACCTGGTCCGGCAGGCCGACGGGTCGATGACGCCGGTCGTGCTCGAACTGAGCCGGTACTCGGGCGTCGAGGACGGCGAGGCCTGGACCGAGGGCGAGACCACGGACCGGGAGTACCTGGCGGCCCAGCCGGCCGGTGAGTATTCCTTGCGGCTGGAGGTCGAGCGGGAGAACCCCGGGGTGGCGATCCCGCTGACCATGAAGGTCGAGGAGGGGGCGGCCCACGCCGGGCCGTGGCTGCTGGCGCTGCTGGCGCTGTTGGTCGTCCCGGCCGGGGTCGGCGTCTACCACCTGGTCTTCGTCGTCCGGCGGTGGCAGAACGCCGACTACCACATGGCCGGCGCCGGCGAGGCCGGGACCGGCGGCAACAGCGACGACGACAGCGGCGGGGACGACGATTAACCCGACAGAACGAGCCGCACGATGAACACGGAAGACACGATCCGAACAAAAAACTTTGATCGGTCTTGATCGGTTCTGGATCGTGCGGCTTGGTTTTCCTCCGTGCAGCGGGAGGCGGACATGCTGAACTGGATGTACCTCGGCCTGGGGTCGTTCGTCCTCGGGCTGTACGGGCTGGCGGCGTTCACCGGCTGGGAGCCGGGCGGGCGGGGCCGGGAGACGGCCCAGCAGGCGACGGCCCGGCACCAGTCGGGCGGCCACCGGAGTGGGTGGATCAGCGGCTACCGGGGGGGCAAGTGATGCCGGACATGTGGGACCGCTTCGGGTTCGCCCTCTTGAACACGGTCAGCTTCGTGCTGGTCGGGCTGGCCTTCTTCGGGCTGGCGTTCGCCGTCCTGGTGAAGGTCATCAAGGTCCCCCTCCGCAAGGAGATCGAGGAGGACCAGAACGTCGCCCTGGCGATCATCATCGGGGCGTTCATCCTGGGCATCTCGATCATCATCGCGGCCGCCGTCCACGGGTGAGGCCGGCCCCTCCTGGGAGCGCGGCCGTCCCGGCCGCTCTTCGTGGGGTTCGAGAGAAGAGCGGCCGGGACGGCCGCGCTCCCAGGGAAACCCATGAACCGCACCCCGGTCCTGTTCCTGAACGTCCTGGTCGTCGCCACCTGCGGGCTGGTGTACGAGCTGCTGGCCGGGGCCCTGGCCAGCTACGTCCTCGGCGACTCGGTCACGCAATTCTCGCTCGTCATCGGCATCTACCTGTCGGCCCTGGGCGTCGGGGCGTGGCTGTCCGGGTTCGTCGCCGACGACCGGCTGGCCCGGGTGTTCGTCGAGACCGAACTGGCCGTCGCCCTGATCGGCGGGTCGTCCGGCCCGCTCCTGTTCGTCGCCTTCGGGCAACTCAGCTTCTTCCAGCCGGTCCTGTACGGCACGGTCTTCCTCATCGGCGTGCTGGTCGGGCTGGAACTGCCGCTGCTCATGCGGATCGTCCGCGACCAGCTCGACTTCAAGGAACTGGTCGCCCGGGTGCTGGCGTTCGACTACCTCGGGGCCCTGGTGGCGTCGGTGCTGTTCCCGATCCTGCTGGTGCCGAAGCTCGGGCTGACCCGCACGTCGCTCGTCTTCGGGCTGCTCAACGCGGCCGTCGGGCTGTGGGCCACGTCGCTGCTGCGGCCGCTCCTGCCGCGGGGCGTGGTCGGCCTCCGGGCCCGGGGCGTCTTGGTGCTGGTCATCCTGACGGTCGGGCTGGTGAAGGCCGACGCCCTCACGGCGCTCTCCGAAGCGAGCCTCTACCCGGACGACATCGTTTACGCCAAGACGAGCCCGTACCAGCGGATCGTCGTGACGACCGGCCGGGCCGGGTTCAACCTGTACCTGAACGGCCACCTCCAGTTCGCCTCGGCCGACGAGTACCGGTACCACGAGGCGCTGGTGCATCCGGCCCTGAGCCTGGCCGGGGCGCCGCGGCGGGTGCTGGTCCTCGGCGGCGGCGACGGCCTGGCCCTGCGGGAGGTCCTCCGCTACCCGAGTGTCACCGCGGTGACACTGGTGGACCTCGACCCGGCCATGACCGGCCTCTCGGAGGCGTACCCGCCGCTGGCCCGGCTGAACGGCCACGCCTTCGCCGACCCGCGCGTCACCGTCGTCAACCAGGACGCCTTTGTGTGGGCGGACGGGCCGGGCGAGCCGTTCGACGCCGCGGT
Source organism: Gemmataceae bacterium (assembly GCA_019747655.1). GTDB lineage: Bacteria > Planctomycetota > Planctomycetia > Gemmatales > Gemmataceae > Urbifossiella. The sequence continues at coordinate 5,521 of JAIEQO010000256.1, forward strand.
GGTCGACTTCCCGGACCCGTCGTCCTACTCGGTGGGGAAGCTGTACACGACGGCGTTCTACCGCAAGCTCGGCCGGCGGCTGACGCCGGGTGCGGCGGTGGCGGTGCAGTGTACGTCGCCGTTGTTCGCCCGGACGGCGTTCTGGTGCGTGGTCCGGACGCTGGAGGCGGCCGGCTGGACGGTGCAACCGTACCAGGTGGCGGTGCCGTCGTTCGGGGTGTGGGGGTTCGCGTTGTGCCGGCGGGGCGGGTGCGACCTGCCGACGACGGTGCCGGCCGGCCTCCGCTTCCTCACGCCGGGGGTGCTGCCAGGGCTGTTCGAGTTGCCGCCGGACCTCGGCCCGGTGGCGGTCGAGGTCAACCGGCTCGACAACCAGGTCCTGGTCCGCTACCACGAGGCCGACTGGCACACCTACGAGGGCCGGAACTAATGCCGGAAAGCTTAAGGCTGTCACCGAGGGGCACGACTGGAGAGCACCAACAGTGCCTTGACTGGGTAACCTGTGACGGCGACAATCGAAGCGTTTGAAGTACGCCTCGGGTCGCGCCAACCACCGCCACGCCACCGGAGCCCACCGGGCGATGCCAGGTTACAACCACTACTCGAACTGCGACTGCGGTTGGTGTCGCGGAGGGGGCGGGGGTGGCTGGGGCCGCTCGTCGCTTCGCTACACGCAGGCTCAGCCGGTACGTCCATCGCTCCCTGCCAGCGGGACGACATCCAAGTGGAAGGACAGCGACGATTGCTGTCGGCTGACCACTTGCCCCAAGTGTGGGGCGCTCGTCTACTTCGTACGCCACAACGGCGGCAGCGTCTGGTTCGATCATCTCGGCCCTCCCTGGCCGAAACACCACTGCTTCGCCGACAATCCTCATGCAGAGCGGCTTCGGTCCCGGCTCGTGGAGCCACACATCAGCCGTCGGACGTTGCTTGTGGGTGTCATCATCGAGACGGTCATTACCCATCCCGGTAGCGGTGGTCGGGTAGTCATCGAGTACGGCGACGGCCAGCGTTTCGAGGATGAGGTGATCGCCTCCGCCGATCTGACGGGGCTGCCGGGTAGCCTGGTGTTCGTCACGGGCGACGAGGATGGCCACCCTCGCCTGTACTGGGGACCAGAGCTGCTCCAGCGGGCCTTGGGGCTGTCCAAACTCGATGTCATCGGCGAGCTGTAAGCCCTGACGCGCTGTGAAAACGCCGGCTGCACCTACCGGCGGCTTGCTGCGTACCCACAGAGCCGGCCGATGCCGTCCGCGTCCCTGACCCACTGGCAGGCCGACCGGTTGCCCCGGCTCCGGTCCGCCGACTCTCACGCCGCGGCCGTCGCCGCCAGCCCGCCCGATCCGTTCCTCGCCGACGAACTCCTCCGCGGGCTGGTCGTGCTCACGTCGGCCCACTTCCAGGGCTACTGCCGCGACCTGTACACCGAGGCCGCCGCCGTCGTCGCCTCCAAGACCCGGCCGAGCCTCCGGGCGGTCGTGCAGCGGCAGTTCACCTCGTCCATCGCCCTCAACTACGGCAACCCGAACCTGGCCAATATCCGGGCCGACTTCGACCGGTTCGGCTTCGCCCTCGACCTCGCCGCCGATCCGGCGAATGCCGTCCGTCTTCAGCACCTCGCCGAACTCAACCGGTGGCGGAACATCTACGCCCACGCCGGGCAACTTCCGACGACCCCACCGCCGACGCCGGCCACCGCCCGCGGCTGGATCGGCTCCTGCGACGGCCTCGCGGTTTCGCTCGACCGGCTCGTGTACAATGAACTCCGCAAACTGCTACGGCGGAAGCCGTGGCCGCCGTGAGGGGGGACCGCCGGTGAACAACTTCGGCTGGCAGCCGCTGCCCGGGTGGGACCCGAAGGCCCCCGACATCCTGCCGACCGGCACGCGGGTAAAGATCCGCCACTTCTTCGGCCACAAGGGGCGGGTGGTCGAGTGGCGGGGGCCGCTCGGGCCGGGCGGGAAGCAGGTCTACCGCATCCGCTACGGGCCGAAGGGCCGTCGGCAGTACATCGAGGTCATGCGGGACCAGCTCGTCGTCCTGCCGCCGAAGGCGGCGGAGCCGGCCGCCCCGCCGCCCGCCGACCCGCCCAGCCCCGACCCGCAGCCCGCCAGACCGGGCCGGGCCAAGCCCCGCCGCCCGGCCGTCACAGCGGGCTGGACTTGGACATCTTCGCCGTGAAGTGGAAGTCCTGGAACGTCACCTTCCCGCCCCCCTTCGTGCCGCCGCCCTTCTTCTCGACGGCCGCGGAGTCCTGCCCGACCTGGACCGCCCCTCCGATGTCCGCCGCCTGCCACCACACCGCCCCGAGGGCGAGCGAGGTCGTCACGTCCCGGCCTTCCAGCGACTCGACCCCGAGTCGCGCCTGCCCCGTTCGCCTGCCCGACATGGTCGGCTCCTGAGTTGGGAACCCGGATGACCGGGCGGACGGCCCCGACGACGTGTCGCGGGCGATCGCCCGGTCCCGGTCCCCTCCCTATGCGACACCGGGGCGAGAATCACGTCAGCCGCCGGCGACTTTTCCGCCCGGCCGCTTGACCGGGCCTTCGCCGGCGTCAACAAGCGGCCTACCGCACGCGGGCCGAGGTCCGGTGGCGACGGCGCGAGCCGGCCCGACCCCGGCCGAGGCGGGATGACCGGGGAGAACGGCCGTGGCCAAGAAGATGAACTGTCGGGATGTCGGGCCGGATTGCGACTTCGTCGCCCGCGGCCGGACCGAGGAAGAGGTGATGCGGCAGGTCGTCGAGCACGCCCGCACCGCCCACGGGATCGACCAGGTGCCGCCGGAGCTGGCCGCGAAGGCGAAGGCCGCCATCCGCGACGACGACGGCCGGGGTTGACCAACGCCGGCCGGGCTACTCCGCGAACTCCCGGAAGATGCGGTCGAACTCGCCGGCCGAGGCGGCGAACACGTCCAGCAGGGCCGGGTCGAAGTGCCCCGGGGACCGCCCGGTCATCGTCTCGACGGCCGTGGCGTGCGGCAGCCCCGGCTTGTACACCCGCTTGCTCCGCAGGGCGTCGTACACGTCGGCCACCGCCACCAGCCGGGCCGCCAGCGGGATCGCCTCCCCGCCCAGCCGGTCCGGGTACCCGGTCCCGTCCCACTTCTCGTGGTGGCTGCGGGCGATGTCCGCCGCCGTCAGGAGGAACCCGCCGGCGAACGGCGACTGCCGGGCCACCGCCCGCAGGGTGTCGGCCCCGATGGTGGTGTGGGTCTGCATCACCGCCCGCTCCTCGGGCGTCAGCGGCCCGGGCTTGTTCAGCACCGCGTCGGGCAGCGCCGCCTTGCCGATGTCGTGCAGCGGGGCGGCGTCTTCGAGGGTGCGGATGAACGGGCCGTCCAGGAGGGCGGCGAACGCCGGCCGGTCGGCCGCCCGCTCGGCCAGCACCCGGCAGTACCGCTGGAGCCGCATCAGGTGGGCCCCGGTCTCGGCCGACCGGTGCTCGATCAGCTTGGCCAGGGCCAGGACCAGGCCGTTGCGGGCCCGGATCACCTCCGCGGCCTTGGCCCGGACGGCGTCCTCCAGCTCGGCGTTCACCCCGAGCATGGTCCGGTTCAAGAGGTCGGTCCGGTCCTGGGCGGCCTTGAGCCGCAGGGCGGCCTTCACCCGGGCCCGGAGCTGGACCACGCTGAACGGCTTGGTCAGGAAGTCGTCGGCCCCGCCGACCATCAGCCGGGACAGCTCGTCCCCGCCGGCCTGGCCGGAGAACATGACCACCTTCAGGTTGGCCGCGGGGGGCGACCGGCGGAGCCGCCGGAGGACCTCCTCCCCGTTGAACCCGGGGAGGTCGACGTCGAGCAGGACGAGGTCGTAGGCCCGGCGGGCGGCGGCCGAAATGGCTTCCGGACCGGACCCGGCCTCGTCGCAGGTCAGCCCGTCGGCCGCCAGGGCCAGCCGGCAGAGCCGGCGGATGTCCACCTGGTCGTCGACGATCAGCACCCGGTTCGGGCCGGGTTCCGGGCGTCCGGGGACGGGCGTGCCGGCCGGGTCGGCGGCCCGGCCCAGGGCGGGGTGAACGGCGGTACCCACGGGCGAACGACTCCGCAGGGCGACGGGACCGACCCCAGGGCGGCGGGCCGGTCGGGGGATCCGTCCCCGCACGAGTGTAAGTCAGGGTACGGCCGCGGCCCCCGGCCGGGGAGGCGAATTCTTCGGTCCGGGATGCCCAGCCTCCCCAGTTTCCGCCGGCGGGGCGAGTTTTCCGGCCGGCACCGAGTGCCGGCCGGGCCGGGTCAGCGGAGCTTGAGCTGCTTGAGGGACTGGTCGAGCCAGGCGGCGTTGACCGCCGACAGCGGCACGTCCGGGTGGGGCGGGGCCTTGTAGTCGACGGCCGCCGCGAAGTTGCCGTGGTCGTAGGCCCGGGTCACCGCCGCCTGGAGGTCCAAGAGCGCGTCCCGGTCGTCGGCGGCCAGCGGGACCTTGAACTTCGGCAGCCGCTTCGGCAGGGTGGCGGTGTAAATCTCGTACCGGTCCGGGGCCGTCGGCCGGGTGACGGTGACGGCGTAGTCGAAGTCCGGCAGCCCGTCCCGGGAGTACGACAGGGTCGGCTTCCCCTGGAGGACGAGGTCGACCTGGACCACCCCGGCCCGCTGGGCCAGGGCCTCGGCCCGCTTCTCCAGGTACGCCGCCCGGCCGGCCACGGTCGTCTTGTTCGCCGGGCTGACCACCTCCACTAATGTGACCAGCCGGCCGTCCGCCCGGCTGCGGACCTCGACGTACTCCTCGGCGTGCTCCTCCCGGGTGACGGAGGTGAACAGCACCACCTCGGCGGCGTACGTCCGGGTCCCGACCCGGGCCCGGTAGCGGTCGACCAGCCCGGGCAGGAGGAGCTGGTACAGGCCGGCCAGGAGCTGGTGCTGGAACCCCGGCCAGAGCTTCGGGTTTTCCAGGTACGGGTCCATTCCGGGGAGCGGGCTGGGCATGGTCGGGGTCTCCGCGGCCGGGGCCGGCGGGCCGGGTGGTGGGGGCGGGGACGGGTCCGGTATGCGAGGCGCATTCTAACCGCGCGGGGGGCGGTTTGAGAAGGGGGCGGCCGCCCTACGCGAGAACCTCGTCGGCCGCCCGGACGCCGTGGTCCAGGGCTTCCTCGAAGATCGGCACCCCGCTCAGGTCGGCCCCGGCGAAGTGGATGCCGCGGAACGGGGCCGCGGCCCGCCGCCGGTCCGGCCCCCACACGAAGCCGGGCGTCGGCCGGACCATCGCGTGCCCCCACCGCATCACGTCCAGCCGGGTGCAGAGCGACCGGATGTCCGGGTGGGCCATCCCCAGGTCGGCCAGTGCGACCTCGGCCCAGTCGTCCCGGCCGGCTTCGAGCAGCCGCCCCCGGGCCGCCCGCGGGTCGGGGGCGGTCAGCGGGTAGTAGTAGGTGAGCGTGGTCGGGCCGTGGTCGACGCCCCGCTGGTGGGTGTTCATGACGTACCCGAGCGACGGGCTCTCGTACAAGACGTTGTCCCACGCCGGCGGGAAGCCGACGCCCGCGGGCCGGTCCGACAGGTGCAGGTTGGCCACCACCCAGGCGCCGTACTGAAAGGCCGCGAGGTGCCCGGGCGGGTCGCGGCGGAACGGCCGGACGAGGTGCCGGGCCAGGAACTGCGGGGCGGCGAAGATGACCCGGTCCGCCCGCAACCCCTTCACCTGCGACCCGTCGTGCGACACGGCCACCACCTCGACGCCGCCCCCGACCGGGTTCACGTCGGCCGCCGCCCACCCGAGCCGGACGTTCTCCTTGGCCGCCTCGTACAGGTGGCGGACGAGCCGGGCGTTCCCGTCCGGCCAGGTCATCAGCGGCTGGGGCTCGGCCTCCGGCCGGGCCAGCCGGGAGGCGAAGTAGAAGACGCCGGCCCAGGCGCTCGTCTGGTCGGCCGTCATCCCGTAGTCGTCCCGGCAGGCGTAGTCGATCAGCCAGCGGAGCCGGGGCGAGGTGAAGCTGTGCCGGCCGAGCCAGTCGGCCATCGTCAGCCGGTCTAACTCGATGACGGCCGGGTCGTCCGAGCCCGCGGCGACGGGGATGGCGAAGGCCCGCCGGCCGCGGCCGTCTCGCCAGCCGGCCCACCGGCCCATCTCGGCCTGGAACCGGGCGAACTGGCTGACATCCTCCGGTTCCTCGCCGGCGTGCAGGTACAGCCCCTCGTACCACCGCCCGCGGAAGAACACCCGCTCGGACGGGTCGCGGCAGAGCACTTCTTCCGCGATGATCGGCGACCCGTCCGGGTGCCGGCCCTCGACCACGCCGAGTTCGGACAGCAATCCGATGAGCAGTGCGTTGTCGGCGAGCGGGGCGGGGACGTAGTGGGCGCCCCAGGGGTAAGGGCCGGCCGGCCCGTCGCCGCCGCGGGAGGTGCCGCCCGGGGCCGGTTCGAGTTCGAGCAGGACGAAGTCGGTGACGCCGGAGCGCTTGAGCCGCCACGCCGCGGCCAGCCCGGCCACCCCGCCGCCGACGATCACGAACCGGTGCCGCTCCCAGGCATCGGCAGACGGTTGCGGCCGCCAGCCGTCGCGGAGCCGGTGGCCGAGGGCGTCCGACGGGCCGACCAACTCGCCCGGTGGGAGCGGCGGGACCTGGTCCGAGTGACACCCGGCCGTCACCAGGGCCGGGGCTCCGAGGAACGCGGCGAGGAGGTCGCGGCGGGACGGACGAGCGCGCGGCATGCCGGTCACTTCCCGCACAGCCGGAGGCCGGCCCACGCCCCGAGGACGCCGGCCGCCGCCGACCCGAGGACGTACCCGGCGGCCGCCCCCGGCCGGCCGGCCCGGAGCAGCTCGACGGTCTCCAGGCTGAACGTCGAGAAGGTGGTGAACCCGCCGCAGAAGCCGGTCCCGAGGAGCAAGTACCAGGCCCGCCGGGCCGGGTCGGGGTGGCCGAGGTAGAGGGCCGCCAGCACCCCCAAGACCGCCGACCCGGACACGTTCACCAGGAACGTCGCCCACGGGAACGCGGCGTCCCCGAACGCCCCGACGGTCCACCGGCCGAACCAGTACCGGGCGTTCGCCCCGGCCGCCCCGCCGGCCGCGACCAGGGCCGCCGGATGGGTCAGGGCGGCCATCGCCCAATCGGGCACGGCGGTCACTTCGACCCGCCGGTCAGGGGGACCCCGGCCAGGGCGAACGGGACCTCGACGGCCTTGCTGTACGTCCCCCAGAACTCGACCGCGGCCGGCGGCCCGTACCCCGGCCCGTCCCCGGGGGTGAGGTCGGCGGCCACCCGGACCGCTACCCGCCCCGGCCCGGCCACGAACGGCCGCCCCAGGGTGGTCGCGTCGAGGGTGTACGGCCGGCCGGCGGCGTCGGCCACCCGGAGACCGGCCAGGGCCACCCGGGCGGCCCCG
>JAIEQO010000354.1 GCA_019747655.1 Gemmataceae bacterium
GGGTAACCCGGCCGTCGGCCGCCCCGACCCCGCCCTACCGCCGGCCGACACCCGCCCGATCCGGGCCGTGATCGGCACGGCCCGGCCCGCCGCCGAGGACCCATGGCCGCCGACCCGTCCCCGGCCGGAGCCCGCCTCGGGCTGGTCCTGGCGGCCGTCCTCTGGAGCCTCGGAAGCCTCTTCATCCGCCTCTTCGGGGAGCCGACGCCGCTCGGGACCGAAGCCCCTCGCCTCGGCGCCCTCGCCGTCGCCTTCTACCGGGGGCTCTTCGGCGGACTGATCCTCCTGGCCCTGGTCCGCCGCCGGGACGTCCGGTTCCGCCCGGTCATGGTCCCGATGGTGGTGACGTTCGCCGCCATGAGCGGGCTCTACCTGTCCGCCCTCGACCTCGGCCCGGCCGGGAACGCCATCTTCCTCCAGAACACCGCCCCCGTCTGGGTGACGGTGTTCGGGGTGTTCGTGCTGGGCGAGCCGGCCGGCCGGCGGGACTGGCAGGCGGTCCTGCTCGGGGCGGCCGGGGCGGTGGTGATCGTGGCCGGGAGCTGGCCGCGGGACCTCCCCCCGGCCGAGCAGCGGCGGGAGGTGCTGGTCCTCTTGATGGGGCTGGGCAGCGGGGTGGTGTACGCCGGGGTGGTGCTGTTCCTGCGGGCCCTGCGGGACGTGGCCCCGGCCTGGCTGATCGCCCTGAACCTGCTCGGGTCGGCCGCCGGCCTCGGGCTGTTCGTCCTGCTGACCGACGGGCCGGCCGAGTTCCGCGCCTGGGTCGTCACCCCGACCCCCCGGCAGTTCGCCCTCCTGGCCGCCTACGGGGCGGTCCAGATGGCCGCCCCGTACTGGCTGTTCTCCCGCGGGCTGCGGGCCGTCTCCCCGCAGGAGGCCGGGATCATCACCCTGATCGAGCCGCTCTTAAATCCGCTCTGGGCGTACCTCATCACCCCGGAGAAGGACGCCCCGACCGGGCCGATGGTGGCCGGCGGGAGCCTGATCCTGGCCGCCCTCGTCTGGCGGTACATGCCCCGGAGGGGGAGGGCAGCCCCGTTGCCACCGAGCGGGTAGGACGGCAGGATGCCCAGTTGTGGGCTTGGGCGAGCGGGGGGCGTGAGCCCCCTGATGGTTGGCGAACCCCGCGCGTCAGCGAGGGGGTGACCCCACCCGCTCCCTCACGGTCGCGGTTCGCCCGGACGGATCAGGGGGCTCACGCCCCCCGCTCGCCAGGCATTCAGCAGTGTCGACCGGCACAGCCGGCCCTACCGAGCACCGCGGCTCCTGACCCGGCGGGCTACTCGTAGATGTCCTGGGCCGGCGCCTTCTGCACGTCGGTGATGTCGGCGACCACGATGATCGGCAGCTTCTGGGCCGACCCCGGCGGGCCGACGAACCGGACCTCCCCCTTCACCCGCACCCACTGGCCCTTGTCGAACCCGCTCAGGGCGGTCGGGGTGACGACCTGGAGTTTCAGCGGGACGGCGTCCGAGGCGCAGCACGCCCGCTTCAGCTTGTACAGGGTGAACTGGTTCTGCCCGATCGGCTGGAACAGCCCCTCCAGGATGCCGACCTTCCCTTCCAGGGAGGCCCGCTTCCCCTCGTCGAACGCCGCCTCCCGGATGTCGTTGAAGCTCATCACGTTCCCCTCGCCCCGGGCGGCGTTGCCGAAGTCGCCGCTCACGACCTCGCCCGTCCCGACCAGCCGGTCCAGGTACTCCTGGCTGAACCCCTTGTTCGGCACCCCGATCAGGTACAGGGCGACCGGGAAGAACAGGACCAGCATCCGGGCGAACACCCAGGCCAGGTCGTGGCTGTGGCCGTGGTCGTCGGCCGTGTGGTCGTGGGCGTGACCGTGGGCGTGGTGAACGTGGCCGTGGGAATGGTTGTGGTCGTGCGTGTGGTCGCAGTCCGGGCCGTGTTCGTGGTGGGGGTCGTGGGCGTGGTCGTGATGGTGGTCGTGCCCGTCGTGGTCGTGGTGATGCCCGTGGGCCTGGGTCTGGCCGGCCTCCCGCCAGACGCACACCGCCCGGACGGCGACCAGTGCCAGCAGGGCGAGCCCGCCGACAAGGACCGGCACCTCGAACTGCGGGGCCAGGGCGTGCGCGAGCATCCCGGTCTGGTACAGCCGGACGGCCGCGAACCCGAACATCCCGCAGACGAAGATCGTCAGCAGCTGCTCGGTGAAGTACTCGCGGGCGTCGTCCCCGTGGTGGTCGTGGACGTGGGCCATGGCGCCCTCCTGGGGCGAAGGGGTGACGGTCAGCGGGCGACGGCCGACTCAGCAGTCCTCGTTCCCACGCGGAGCGTGGGAGCCGGTTTCACGTCGAGGACGCGGTTCGGGCCGGTGCGGCGGGCCGGGTTGGAGTCCCGGCTTCAGCCGGGGTCGGGCCACCCGCCCGGCTGAAGCCGGGACTCCAGCAAATCCACCCACCCGCGACGAACCACTCGGGCCCGTACAGCCGGCTCTAGCGGGCGATCTCGGACAGCCCGGACAGGCCCCGCCAGTCGTAGTAGGTGTGGACGAGCAGGGTGTACGCGAACACCTGGGCGACCACGCAGGCGACGATCACGCCGATCAGCCGGGCCCGGTACACCCGGGTGTACATGAGCAAGAGCTTCAGGTCGAGCATCGGGCCGAGGACCAGGAACGCCAGCTTGGCCGACACGTGCATCTTGGTGAAGCTGGCCGCCACGAAGGCGTCCGCCTCGCTGCACAGGCACATCAGCACCGCCATCAGCATCATCGCCGGGATCGCCAGGAGCGGGTCCTGGGTGGACAGGGCCTCGATCCGCTCGGTCCCGATGTACAGCCGGGCCAGGGCCGCCAGCACCGCCCCCAGGATCAGGAAGACGGTGATGTCCACGAAGTCGTGCAGGGCGGTGGCCGAGATGTTCCCGAGCCGGGCGAAGACGGACTTCCGGGGCCGCGGGTCGACGTGCCCGTGCTCCTTCCGGTCGGCCGCCTCCACCTCGTCGGCCATCGCCAGCGACACCCCGCCCTTCGGCGGGTCCTGCAGCGCCGGCGGCACGGCCGTCGGGGTCAGCAGGGCGGTCCCGTGCTTCACCCACAGCCGCTGGACGACCAGCCCGGTGACGACGGCCACCACGAACCCGAGCCCGGCCCGCAGGCCCACCATCTCCGGCCCGATCCCGTGGTCCCGGAAGGCCACCCAGGTGCTGAACAGGACGACCGGGTTGAGGATCGGCCCGGCCAGCATGTAAGCCACGCAACACGACAGCGGCAGCCCCTTGCGGAGCAGCCGCCGCATGACCACCAGGATGCCGCACTCGCACATCGGGAAGACGAGGCCCAACAGCGCCCCGACCATGACCGACGGGACGACCGCCTTCGGCAGGAACCGGGTGATGGCCTGCTGGGGCAGGAACTCTTCCAGGACGCCGGCCACCACCGCCCCCAGGACGATGAACGGCATCGCCTCCCAGAGGACGGAGCTGAACATCAACAGGAAGTCGAGGATTTCCTTCACGGAGGGCCGCCGCGCGGGGTGGGTCGATACCGGTACGCCCGCCGGGGGAGGGCGGTTCAAGCGGGGGGTCAGAACTCAGTCTGGTGGCACAGGCCTCCCGGCTTGTGCCCACAGGCCGGGAGGCGTGTGCCACCAAACCAAGCTGCCCTCCGCTCAGGGTTTATTGTGGGATCGACGGCGGCGGGCTACAAGGCCGGCCGGGGCCCGGCCCGGCGGGCCAGCCGGCCCCGCACCGCCGCCGCCAGCACGGACAGGACGAACACCCCGACCGTCACCACCACGATCGTCCCGCTCGGCCCGAACGGCACCCGCTCCCCGCCGACCGTGACCGCGAACCGGGTGCTCAAGAAGTACCCCCCGAGTCCGGACCCGACGGCGAACGCGAGGGTCAGCCAGAACATCTGCCGGAGGTTCCGGGAGACCTGGGCCGCGGCCGCCGCCGGGACGACGAGCAGGCCGTTGATGAGCAGGGCCCCGACCGCCCGGATCGACAGGTTCACGACCAGGGCGAGGACCAGGATGAACAGGTAGTTGTTCAGCCGCAGCCCGACCCGCCGGGTCCGGGCCAGGCTCGGGCTGAAGCTGCCGAACGCCAGCCCGTTGTACCGCCAGAGGAGGAACCCGCCGACGGCGAGCACCAGCCCGGCGAGGTAGACGAGCTGGGCGTACGGCACGAAGACGAGGTTGCCGAAGAAGAAGTTCTCGGCGTTGAACGCGCTGACCCGGCCGAGGATCGCCGCCAGCATCGCCCCCAGCCCGATCGCCAGGGCGAAGAAGACCCCGATGACCGTGTCGGCGGCCAGGGTCGTCTGCTCGCGGACGTAGACGATCCCGACCCCGACGAGGGCCCCGAACAGGACCATCGCGGCCGGGAGAATGACGTCGTCCACCCGGGGGTCCTGCGGGCCGACCCCGGCGACCACCGCCGTCAGCCCGCCGAGGGCCACCCCGGCGACGGCGCAGTGGGCCATCGCGTCCGAAAAGAAGGCCATCCGGTTGCCGACGACCAGGGCCCCGACCGCCCCGCACAGGAGGCAGACGAGGACGACCGCCACCACCCCCTTGACCATGAACGGGTAGGCCCCGGTCTGGTCGGCCACCGCGTCAATGAGCTGCGTCATCCATTCGACGGGCATCGGGGTTCGCCTCGACGGGGTTCCGGGGTCAGCACCGATCGGAGTTGACAACGTTAACGCTATGTGTTATCTTGTATAGTAGTGAGCTGCTTTTCTCGGGGAGTCGCCGACCGTGGCGGTATACAGGATCGCCCCGACAACAGCGGAAGCGAAGACCGGTAAACGACTTGGGCGTATTTGGGGCGTCAAGCGTGCCGGTATCTGAGGTCGGACAACACTCGACGATCGGTCGAAAGGCACGATCCGTTAACACTTTCGACACCAGGACTGCGAACGACGAAAAACGAGGGGGGGAGGGGGGTCGCACTCCGCCACCGCTCACGTTGCCGGAAGGAGATACGCGACCGGGTCTTCGGCCAACCGGACCGCGACCCGGTACAGCAGTCCGACCGCCTCGGCCACCTCATCCCCGGTAATGACCAACGGCGGCGCCACCCGGACCACCTTCTTGGCCAGCGGCCCGAGCAGGTGGACGCCATCCCCCTTCGGCCCGTCGCCCCGGTAGGCCGCCAGGACGAAGGCGTTGGCCCAGTCGGCGGCCGGTCGCCCGGCGTGGTCGGCGAACTCGACGCCCCAGACCATCCCGCCCCGCTCGCCCCGGACGTGGGCCACGAACGGGAACCGCTTCAGGGCCACCAGCCCGGCTTCGAGGTCGGCCGACGGTCCGGCCATCGCCCCGAGGACGTCCCGGGCGGCGAACTCGTCCAGCGTGGCCAGTACGGCGGCCGACGACAGGGGGTTCGCGCTCCAGGTGTCGGACGCCTCGCCGTAGCCGAGTGCGGCGAACAGGTCGGTCCGGCCGACCACCGCGGCGACCGGCACGCCATTGCCGAGCCCCTTGCCGAGGACCACCAGGTCGGGCTCGATCCCGTAGGTCTCGAAGGCGAACAGCTTGCCCGTCCGGCCGAAGTTGGACTGCACCTCGTCGAGGACGAACACGATGTCGTTGGCCCGGCAGAACTCCTGGAGGAGTTGGAGGTACGCGGCCGGTGGGTGGTACGACCCGCCGCCGCCGAGGTACGGCTCGGTGACGAGGGCCCCAATGCGGCGGCCGTGCCGGCGGAGCAGGTCGGCCAGCTCGTCACGGTACGGGGCCGGGTCGAACGGCCCGTCCCGCAGGGTCACGTCCCGGCACTCGGCCGTCGGGAAGGTGATGAACTGGACGCGGGGGTCGCGCTCCGGGTCGGCCTCCGAGCCGGTGACGGCGTTGGCCCACCCCTTCTTGCCGTGGAACCCGTACCGGGTGGCCAGGACGACCGGCCGGTCCCGGTCGCGGGCCTGGCACGCGAAGAGGGCCTTATGGACCGCCTCCGACCCGGACGCCGCCCACAGGACCTGCTCCATTCGCCCGCCGCCGGGCCGGTATCGGAGCAGTTCGACCAGTCGGCGGGTGGCCTCGGCCTCGACCGGGGTGATGGCGTTGTAGGCCGTCAGCGGCAGGCCGAAGGTGTAGTCCTGCGGCACGTCGGCGCAGTAGTGGTCGAGGCCCGAGTACCGGAGAAACCGGCCGACCCACGGGGCCGGGTTGTGGCCGAGATTGGAGACGAGGACGCCGGAGGTGAAGTCGTACAGCCGGCGGCCGTCGGGGGTCCAGTGGAAGACGCCGGCGCTCTTGGCGACGACGGCCTGGGTCGGGGTGAACGTCCGGAGCGACCGCGCTTCGACCCGCCCGACGGCCTCACGGACGTCGTTCCCGGCCGGCTCGTCGGGGTGTTCGATCGGCGGGTGCATCGGGCGGCCCTCCGGTCAGACCCGGCCGGGGTAGAGTACCTCGGCCGCCGCCGACCCGGGTTCGTACAGTACGAGGCCGCCGGCCGGGCCGTTCACCCGGACGACGCAGCCCGTCGTCCCGGCCGCGGCCTTCCGCAGGATGGCCTCGGTCGCCTGGACGACGGCCACGCAGTTCCGGTCGGCGGCGAGGTCGTTGTAGGCGAGGGACCGCATATCGCGGAGCCGGTCGGGGCGGGATTCGGGCGGCCCGCCGAACTCGACGTGGGCGACCTCCCGGAAGAACCGCTCGATCACCTCGATGCCGTAGCCCCGCCGCGAGCGCTCGCCCCACGGTTCGAGGAACGCCGCGTTGTAGTGGTGGTTGGGGGTGTACTTGAACTCGGCCGGGCTGCGACCCTCAACGGTCAGCTCGACGCCGCGCTTCCGCTGGTGGGCGGCCCAGACGGCGTTGTCGAACCGGAACTGGACTTCCTGCTCGACGTAGCCCGGGAAGTTGTCCGGCGTGACCCAACTGGTGTGGATGTCGAACGCGGCCTCCCGGTCGTCCGCGTACCGGTACACGAGCTGGAGCTGGACCGAGTCCCAGGTCGGGCCGTCGGCGGGGCCGACGAGCCCGCGCTGGCCGGTGGCCGTGACGCGGTCGAGGGCCCAGTCCGGGCCGAACGTGAAGTCGATCAGCTTGAGGTAATGGACGGCCACGTAGGTGGCCGGGTTCCGGCCGGTGACCCACTCGGCGAACTGGCCGGCCGCGATCGACCTGGGTTCGAGGAGCGAGCAGTAGCCGGTGTTGACGTGCCGGAGGACGCCGTCGGCGACGAGCGTGCGGAGCCGCTTGTGGTCCGGGTCGAGGAGCTTGTGGTAGACGACCTTGGCCAGCACGCCGTTCCGATCGGCGAGCGATTGGAGTTCGTCGAGTTCGGCCAGGCCCAGGACTGAGGGCTTCTCGATCAGGACGTGCTTGCCGGCGGCGAGGGCGGCCCGGGCCGGAACGAAGTGGCGGTCGTCCGGGGTGGCGACGCAGACTGAGTCGACGCCGGCCGCGAGCAACTCAACCACCGAACTCGGGCCGACGCAGTTCCGGAACGCTGGCATCCCGGCCGGCCGATCCGCGAGGTACGTCGCGGCCCGGGACCCGGTCCGGGACGCGACGGCTGCGAGTTCGACGCCGACCGGCCCGGTCCGCGGGCCGTACAGCGGCGACTGGGCCGCTGCCTCGAAGAACGGCCGGTAGGTCTCGTCGGCGATCATCCCAAACCCGACCATCCCGGACCGGACCCAGCGGGCGGGCAACGGAGCTTGTGCGTCCATACCGGCCGATGGTAAACCGGGTGGCGGCCGGCGTCCAGCCGCCACGCACCATCGACTTCCAAACCGGGCCCGTCATCCTGCCCTTGCGTCCGATAATGGTCATTATGTTCGGTTCGCGGGCGGGGTGCCCGGCGGGCTGCGGTGCCGCTTCGCCTTACTCGGTAACGGTGCCGATCGCCCGGAAGCGGGCGTAACGGCGAGCGACGAGCTGGTCGACGGGCACCGCCGTCAGCTCGCGAAGTTGGCGGGTCAGGTATGTCTTCAAGGCATTCCCCGCTTCCCGCGGCGACCGGTGGGCCCCGCCGAGCGGCTCCGGGATGACGTGGTCGATCACGCCCAGCTTGAGCAGGTCCGCTGCCGTCAGCCGCAAGGCCGCCGCCGCCTGCGGCTTGGTCGCGTCGGTCGCCACCTTCCACAAGATGCCGGCGCACCCCTCCGGGCTGATGACCGAGTAGTAGGCGTGTTGGAGCATCGCCACCCGGTCGCCGACGCCGATCCCCAGGGCCCCGCCCGACCCGCCCTCGCCGATCACCACGCAGACCACCGGCGTCGCCAGCCGGCTCATCTCCAGGATGCTGGTGGCGATCAGTTGGGCCTGGCCACGCTCCTCCGCCCCGATCCCGGGAAACGCCCCCGGGGTGTCGATCAGGCAGACCACCGGGACCCGGTACTTGGCCGCCAGCCGCATGGTCCGCAGCGCCTTGCGGTAGCCCTCCGGGTGGGCGCAGCCGAAGAAACACTGGGTCCGCTCGGCCGTCGTCTTCCCCTTTTGGTGGCCGACCAGGAGGACCTTGTAGTCCCCGAGCCGGGCGAACCCGGCCCGGACCGCCCGGTCGTCCCCGACCGCCCGGTCCCCGTGCAGCTCGACGAACTCGTCCAGGATCATCCCGACGTAGTCCATCGTCTGCGGCCGGTCCGGGTGGCGGGAGACCAGGACCGTCTCCCAGGCCGACAGGGCCGCGTACCGCTCCCGCTTCAGGTTGGCCAGCTCCCGCCGCATCCGGCGGATCGACTCGGCCGCCCCGGGGGCTTCGGGGGCCGCCTCCAGCCGGGCCAGCGCCTCCTCGACCTCGTGGATGTCGGTCTCGAACGGGAGCGGGGCCGGGACCATCGGCGGAAGACCTCGGGCGGCTACAGGCTGTCGATGTCGATGTTGTCCGGGTCGAACGGGACGGCCCCGGCGGCCGGCGGCGGGGTCGGACGGGGGGCGGTGTCGGCCTCCGGCTCCTCCTCGGGTTCAGGTCCGGCCGGGCGGCGGGCCGCCGGTGTCGGGCCCATACCCATCTCCATCCCGGCGTCGGTCGGTGTCGCTTCCTCCTCCGGCTTCTCGTCCTTGTAAATCTTGATCTTCTGCAGAGCGATCAGGACCTCGTGGAAGCCCGGGAAGCGGTCCTCCCGCTTCTTGGCGAGCATCTTCAACACGAACGCCCCGAACTCGTCGGTCAGGTCCTTGTTGTGGGACACCGGGCTGTACGGCTTCTCGGTGAAGTGCTTGGTCAGCAACTCCTGCTGGCTGGCCGCGGTGAACGGCTTCTTCCCGGTCGTCAACTCGTACAGGGTGCAGCCGAAGCTGTACACGTCGGCCCGGCCGTCCTGCGGGTCCCCCTTGATCTGCTCCGGGCTCATGAAGCTCGGGGTGCCCTGGGGCTTGACCTTCTTCCGGAACAGCCCGCCGGCCGACTTCCGCTTGGTGATGGCGAAGTCGATGATCTTGGTCTCGCCGACCGGGTTGACCAGGATGTTGTCCGGCTTCACGTCCCGGTGGACGTACCCGGAGGCGTTGACGTACGCCAGCCCGGTCGCGGCCTGGCGGAAGATCTTCCGGGCGTACTTCCGGACGAACCCGTGGTCCTTCGCCTGGAGCCGCAGCCGGAGGCTCCCGGACGGGAAGAACTCCATGATGAAGTGCGGGGCCTTCTTGTCCCGGTTCACCTTGAGGATGCGGATCACGTTCGGGTGGGTCAGCTTGACCCCGACCTCCGCCTCGTGGAACAGCACCGCCCGCTCGGCCTCGTCGGCCGCCTTCTCCGGCAGCAGCAGCTTCATCGCGAAGTGGCGGTTGCTGTGCGGCTCGACGACCTCGAACACCTGGGACGACTGCCCGGTCTGGAGCAGCGCCCGCATCTTGTACCCGCCGATCAGCTCGCCGATGTCCGCCATTCCGCTAACCCCCGGGAGGGCGAGGCTCCCGCCGAGCCGGTCGGACCGAGGGCGGCTCGGCGGGAGCCTCGCCCTCCCGGGCACCCGCCTACCAGTACTCTTCGAAGTGGACGTTCCCCTTGACCTTGGCCGCCGACACGTCCGCCGTGAAGCCCCGGGCCGCCAGCAGCTCGATCACCCCGGCCGGCTGCGGGTACGTCACCGCCCCGGCCGCCTTGTCCCGGTGCGGGACGCCGATCATCTTCGGGTTGCCGCACAGGTAGACGTGGGTGCGGGCCGCATCGAGCCGCCCGCCCAGCCGCTCCTCCAGCTCCCCGCCGGCGATCAGGTCCTGGATGTACGCCTTCCGCGTCACCCCCGGCTCGCGGGTGGTCAGCGGCAGGTACTGGTAGTTCGGGTACTCCTCGGCCAGCCGGCGGTGGGTGGCCAGGTAGCCGAGGTCCCGCCCGTACCGCACGCAGGTCGCTACCACCACCTTGCCCGTGTGCCCCCGCCGGAACAACTCCCACAGCATGTAGTTGTGCGGGGCCTCGCCCGTCCCGGTCCCGAGAAAGAGCACCGTATCGTCCGGCTGCACCGGGTCGAGGGTGTACATCCCGGTGATCTTCTCGCCGACGTTCAGCCGGTCGCCCTCCTTCAGGGCGAACAGCCGCGGGGTTAGGGCTGGGACCCGGCCGTCGGCGTTTTCCCGGACCAGGACGATGTAGAACTCCAGGTAGTCCCGCTCGGCGGCGACCAACCGGCCGGGCTCCTCCGAGATCGGGCAGCTCAGGGAGTACGCCCGGCGGACGACCTTCAGCTCCTCCTCGGGCGTCAGCGTCTCGGCCTGGCACCCCTCGGCCCGGGGCTCCCAGTATCCCAGGCCGAGCGAGCAGTACTGGCCGGGCTTGTGGGCCGGGATCGGGAAGTCCGGCTTCACCCGGACGACCATCAGGTCCGGGTTGGCCAGCCGGAGCGAAGCGACGGTCCCGTTGTACCGCCGGCCGCGGAGTTCGGCGATCTGGTCGGGCGGGAGCACGGCCGGGCCTCGGGCGACTCGGGCAACAGCAAACCCCCGCGGCCCGGGCCGGCGGGGGTCGGCGACGCCCATCGGGGCATTATAGAACCGCTTCCGGCCCGGCGTCAGCCCGCCTTCTTCCCGGCCGCCCGGGCGTACTCGACGCACTTCTTCATGTCCGGCGACGGGTCGGCCGGGTTCGCCTCGTACTCGATGCTAACCACCCCCTTGAACCCCACGTCCTTCAGGGCCTTCAGCACCGCCGCCACGTCCAGCACCCCGGCCGGGTCGCCGAACGGCACGTCCTCCTTCCGCTTGTTGTCGTGGTCCTTCAGGTGCATCCCGAAGTTCCGCTCGCCCATCACCCGGACCTGCTGGGCCGGGTCCAGCGTCTCGCCCAACTGGGCCATCCGGATCAGGTGGCCGGTGTCCAGGCAGGCCCCGATCAGCTTGTGGTGGTCCTTGACCGCCTTCATGATGGCCTCGGCCGACGGCCACCGGTGGGCCCCCTTCCCGACCGGCCCGTGCGGGTGGATGGCGATGGCGATCTTGTACTCGTCGCACAGCTTGTCGAGGCTGTCGAAGCTGTCCGGTGACGGGTCGGCGCTCAGATAACGGACCCCCAGGGTCTTGGCGAACTCGAACTGCTTCCGGTTGGCTTCGTGGTCCTTGCCGAACGGCTGGACCCCGAATCCGGCCGGGGCGACGCCGTACTCCTTGCACAGTTGCAGGACGCCCTTGATCTTGTCCGGCGGGCTGTTGACCGGGATGTGCTTGCTGTAGAACTCGGCGTTGGCGATCCCCAGTTCCTTCATCCGCTTCAGGGCCGGCTCCAGGTCGAAGTTCCGGAACGTGTAACTCTGGACGCCGAGGGAGATGTCCGGGGTCAGGTCGCCGGCGGCCCGGGCCCGGGAGCCGAGAACCACACCGGCGAGACCGGTCGCCGAAGCTTGCAGGAACGACCGGCGGGAGAGGGGGACGCTGGCCATCGGAACCTCCTGAAGGGTAAGGGCTTGATTGTCACACCGGTCGCCGGCGGAGTCCAGTGGCCGGGGCCGGTTTTCTGCCACCCCCTCCCCCCTTTCGATTTTGCATCACACCGTCACTCTGGCGTAACATCATGTCCGGTCGACCTTTAATCTCGGATGTCGGCCGGCATCCGGTCCTGCCTACTGCATTGCTCGGGCTCAAGATTCGTCACAAACCACGCTGCCATCAACCTTTCGGGAGTACGGGCACCAATCCCGGATGCCGCCACGGTACACCGGAAATGCAACGTGCAGGCCGGGCGAACCCGAACCTGAACATCTGTATACTACATCCCAGCCCGTTCAAGTCAAGCTCGTAGGGCCGGCTGTGCCGGCCGGCGTTCGCAACCGCCGGCCGGCACAGCCGGCCCTACGCAAGCCCACGCCCATCCTCCGCTACTTCTTGGCCGCGAACAGGGCGTCGATCTCGGCGTCCGCCAGCTCGTCTTTGCCGTCGTTCGGGTCGATCACCAGGGCTTGGCCGCTCGGGGCCACCCAGACGACGTAGTTCCCGAGCCGGTACACGTCCTTCATCCCGGGGTGCTTCTCCAGGATGCGGAAGTAGGCCGGGCCTTGGGCCTTGACCGCCACCGCCGGCATGTCCGCCCGGAAGGCGTCGTCGATCCACACCCCGCCGACCTCCAGCACCTGCCGGCCGTTGGCCCGGCGGTTGGCCGTCAGGTTCAGCCGGTCCTGGTTCTTGAGGCCGTCGGCGTTGACCGCCAGGTCGACCCCGAGCTTGCCGCTCTGGAACTGGTCCTTCCGGCCCTTGAACGCCCGGTTCGCCTCGTCCAGCGTCTTCTTCTGGTCCCGGAGCCGGCCGGCCTCGGCCCCGAGGGCGGCCCGGCCGGGTTCGGACGCCGGTGCGGCCTTCGCCCGGGCCTCGGCGTCGTCAAGCTGCTTCTCGGTCACGGCCCCGCGGTTGGCGGCCAGTTTGTCGGCCCCCTCCCCCGGCTTCGGGGCCTGCTGCCGGGCGAAGAACTCTACCCCCATCGGCCGCCCGCCCGGCCCGGCC
>JAIEQO010000906.1 GCA_019747655.1 Gemmataceae bacterium
CTAGTCGAGCGATCATGGCGGGGGCCTGCCGGGGCGGAGGAACTCGACCGTCAGGCTACGTAACCGCCCCTACCGTGAAGAGGGTCTAATGACCCGCCGCCCGCGGGCGGGCAGTGCACACGTTCATCGCCCCGCCCCCCCGGCCGGCGAAGCGGTAGCCGGCCGGGTCGGCATTTTCATTTGACACGGCCGAACGGGATAGTACAGTACAAGTGTTCAAATCCGCCCGCCACAGCACTTGGCGGCGGTCGGCCGGGCAACCGCCGAGCATGAGGGGATACGGGATCAATTGGGTCCGACCCGAAAGGGCGACCGGATCACAGGTTCGGACGAAATTGGTGGTCGAGCGTGGCGGCCCTTCCGGGCCCGTCCCGTGCAACAGTCCTTGGAATCTAGGCGAAACTCACCCCCGGACAGGCGGCGAAAAAAAGGGGGGGGAGGGGGGTGGCCCGCTGACACGGCCGCCGGCGGGTACAATCGCCCCCGTGGACGACGTTACCGTACTCCTCGGGGCGATCGAGCGGGGCGACCCGGACGCCGCCGGCCGGCTCTGGCCGGTGGTGTACGCCGAGCTGCGGAAGCTGGCCGCCGCCCAGATGGCCAAGGAGCGGCCCGGCCAGACGCTCGACGCCACCGCCCTGGTCCACGAGGCGTACCTCCGGCTCGCCGTCGACCAGGACCGGTCGTTCGCCAACCGCCGGCACTTCTTCGGGGCCGCCGCCCAGGCGATGCGGCGGATCCTGGTCGAGGCCGCCCGGGCGAAGGGGCGGGAGAAGCGGGGCGGCGGCCGCAAGCGGGAGCAGGCCGACCTCGACGCCCTGGTGGCCGGCGGGTCGGACGAGGACCTGCTGGCCCTGCACGACGCCCTGGAGCAGTTCGCGGCCGTCGACCCGGTCAAGGCCAAGCTGGTCGAGCTGCGGTTCTTCGCCGGGCTGACGCTCCCCCAGGCGGCCGAGTGCCTGGACATCTCCCCGTCGACGGCCGACCGCGGCTGGCGGTACGCCCGGGCCTGGCTGTACGCCGCGATGTCCGGGGACGCCGCCGACACCTCGTCCGAGAAAAATACCGACCCCGGCTGACGTGCCCCGTCCGCGGATGTCGCACGGGTCTGTGACGGGGCCGCCGCCCCAGGAGGCCGAGCGATGCGCGAGGAGTCGCTGTTCGTCGCCGCCCTCGACCTGCCGACCCCGGCCGGCCGGGCGGCCTTCCTCGACCGCGAGTGCGGCGGGGACGCCGGGCTGCGGGCCCGGGTCGCGCGGCTGCTGGCGGCCGACGACCGGAGCACCGGCATCCTCGACGCCGCCGCCGACACCGACGGCCCGGCGGCCAACCCGTACCGCCCGGGGCCGGGCCTGGCCGCCGGGCACGAAGTCGCCGGCCGGTTCCGGCTGGTCCGCAAGCTCGGCGAAGGGGGCATGGGCGAGGTCTGGGAGGCCGACCAGGCCGCCCCCGTCCGCCGCCCGGTCGCCCTGAAGGTGATCCGCCCGGGGTTCGACCCGGCCGCCCTCCTGGCCCGGTTCGACCAGGAGCGGCAGGCACTGGCCCTGATGGACCACCCCAACATCGCCAAGGTGTTCGACGCCGGGGTGGCCGACGGGCTCCCGTTCCTGGCGATGGAACTGGTCGACGGGGCACCGCTCACCCGGTACTGCGACGCCCGCCGGCTGGATGTCCGGGGCCGGCTCGGGCTGTTCGTGCCGGTCTGCCGGGCGGTCCAACACGCCCACCAGAAGGGGGTCATCCACCGCGACCTCAAGCCCAGCAACGTGCTGGTGGCGGAGGCCGACGGGAAGCCCGTCCCGAAGGTCATTGACTTCGGGATCGCCAAGGCGGCCGGGGCCAAGCTGACCGACCGGACCGTCCGGACCGGGTACGGGGCGATCCTCGGCACCCCCGAGTACATGGCCCCGGAGCAGGCCGCCGGCGAGGCCGACGTGGACACCCGGGCCGACGTGTACGCCCTCGGGGTGGTCCTGTACGAGCTGCTCACCGGCACCACCCCGGTCCGGCGGACGGAGGGCGGCGGGCTGCTCGACCTCCTCCGGGCGATCCGCGAGGACGAGCCGCCCACCCCGAGCCGGCGGCTGAAGGAATTACGGAATGCGGAATGCGGAATGAAATCGGGGCTGCTCGGAATCCGCAATCCGCAGTCCGCAGTCCGCAGTCCGCAGTCCCAGGAGCTGGACTGGGTGGTGATGCGGTGCCTGGAGAAGGACCGGGCCCGGCGGTACGAGTCGGCCGCCGCCCTGGCCCGGGACGTCGAGCGGTTCCTGGCCGACGAGGTGGTCGAGGCCCGGCCGCCGACGGCCGGCTACCGGGTCCGGAAGTTCGTCCGCCGGAACCGGGCGGCGGTGACGGCCGCCGGGCTCGTCCTGCTGGCCCTGGTCGGCGGGGTGGTCGGGACCTCCTGGGGCCTGGTCCGGGCGACCGACGCCGAGCGGGTCGCCCGCGACAACGAGCGGCAGGCGATCCGGGACCGGGACGCCAAGGAGGAGGCCCGGCGGGCCGAGGAGGACCAGCGGCGGCTGGCGGTGGCCGAGCGGGACCGGGCGGACGAGGAGCGGGCCGTCACCCGGGAGGTGAACGACATCCTGATGCGGGGGCTGCCCGGGCAGGCCGGCCCGTCCGCCCAGGCCCGGGCCGGCAAGGCCCCGAACCCGGACCTCAAGGTGAGGACGCTGCTGGACGGGGTGGCCGCCCGGCTCGACGGCCGGCCCGACGACCCGGCGGCGGCCCGGGCCGAGGCCATCGCCCGCCGGACCGTCGGCCTCGCGTACGTCGAGCTGGGGCTGTACCCGGAGGCCGTCCGGAACCTGGAGCGGGCCCTGGCCCTGGCCCGCGGCCTCCACACCCCGGACAGCGTCGCGGCCGTCGCCGCGGACCTCGCCGTCGCCTACCGCCGGGCCGGCGAGCTCGGCAAGGCCGACCGGCTGAACCGGGAGTTCCTGGAGGCGGCCGAGCGGGACCACGGGCCGGACCACGAGGCGGCCCTCCGGTTCGGCTACAACCTGGCGGTAGTGGCCACCGACCTCCGCCGGCTGGACGAGGCCGAGCGGCTGTTCGCCCGGGCGGTGGCCGGCCGGGAACGGGCGTTCGGGGCGGACACCTACCCGGTCGCCGAGGCGGTCAACGGGCTGGGCCGTGTGTACGCGGCGAAGGGGGACTTCGGCCGCGCCCTCGACCACTACTCGCGGGCCCTGGCGGTGTACCGGCGGGAGCTGTCCGACGACGCCCCGGACACGATGATCGTGAGGAACAACGTGGCGGCCGCCCTGGCCAGCCTGGGTCGCACGGCCGAGGCGGTGGCGGTGTACGAGCCGCTGGTGGCGGCCGCCCGCCGGCTCCTCCCACCGGCCCACGTCGACACGCTGACGTACGTGAACGGCCTGGCCCGCTGCTACCACGACCAGCGGCGGTACGACCTGGCCGAGCCGCTCCAACGGGAGGCGGCCGAGACCGCCCGGGCGACCCTCCCCGACGGGCACCCGGACGCCATCGCCTACGCCCTCGACCTGGGCCGCCTGTACGAGGCACTGCGGCGGTACCCGGACGCCGACCGGGAGCTGTCCGACGCCCTCCGGCTCGGCCGCCGGACGTTCCCGGCCGGGCACCCCCAGACGGTCCGGATCGTCCAGACGCTGACCGACGTGCGGTTCGCGGCCGGCCGGCCGGCGGACGCCGAGCCGCTCGTCCGGGAGCTGCTGGCCCACTACGAGGGGCGGCAGCCGGACCACTGGATCACGGCCTACGTCCGGGGGCTGCTGGGCCGCGCGGCGCTGGAGCAGGGCCGGTACGCGGAGGCCGAGCCGCACCTGCGGGCCGGGTACCAGGGGCTAACCGAGCGGCTGGCGACCATCCCGCCGGCCTGGCGGGTCAAGCGGGTCGAGGTAATGGACCGGCTGGCCGAGGTGTACGACAAACTCGGCCGGCCGGAGGAGGTCGCCCGGTGGCGGACCGAGCGGGCCAAGTACCCGTTCGTCGCCCCGCCCCCGCGGCCGGTCCGGTAGGCCCACTGCTGAGCCGGTCGCACCGGGCCACGGATTTCCCGGGGTTCCGGGGATTTCTGGTGGACCCCTTCCCCCCTTGTTTTTGCGAGCCCGCCGGGTGTCTTGTTTTCGCTACGACTTTCGGCGTTTCTGCACCGGTCGTGCTCGGCAGGGCCGCCACGCTCGGCCGGTGATTTGGCCCGAACCCGTGACCAAACTGGCGGTTGCGTCGACTCCTAATTAATCCCGTATACCGCCACGCTGGGGTCTGGGTCCGACCCGCCCGACCGCAACCGGGTGCCGCGGTGGGCGGATTTGAACACTTGTACCCTACTATCCCGTTGGGCGGAGTCAAGGAAAAATCCGCGCTGCCGTTGTCGTCCGCAGAAAAAGTTCCGGAATCTTCCAGTTCGGTGCTTGACGGTCGGTCGGTACGCCTGGTACTTTCGGTGCAGTCCAGTCGCCGTTCTCCTCCTCCGGCATCAGGACGACCGCCATGTTCACACCCGTCACGGCCCTGCGGCGGTGGTTCCGGTCGGACGTGCGGTCGGTCGCGGTCAACCCCTTCCGTTCGATCGCTCCCCGGCCGCGGTCGCGGCCAGTGCTCCTGACGTTGGAAGACCGCCTAGCCCCCGGCAGCCTGCTCGGCGAGCTGATCGCGGCCGCCCTGAGCGGGGCGGCCCCGCCGGCGGCGCCGCTCGACCGGCTGCCGGCCGAGCCGTTCGGGATGGCGCCGACGGTCCAGCGGCTGCGGATCGAGGGCCCGGACGGGGCGGACGAGGCCCCGCGGCCGGCCGAGCTGATGGGGCCGGCCGAGGTCGAGCAACGGGGCTGGGCGGCCGACGCCCTGCCGGCCCCGGCCGGGGTGCGGGTGGCCGGGCTGGACGACGACCTCGTGTTCCTGGCGGCCCCGCAACCGGGACTGCGGACTACGGCCACGGACGGCGCCCCGGGGATGAAGTCCGCCCCGCCGGTGGCCGTCGAGCCGGGAGCGGCATTCACCAGCCGTAGCGTACCTGGGGGCAGTGGGGCCCCGCCCGGGACCGATAGCACGTCCGCGCCCGCCTCGTTCCTACTCCGCCCGTCATCGGTTCGCTCGGCCGCCCCCGCCGCCCCCGCCGACGCCACTTCGGCGCCGAACGACTCGAACCGAATCACACCGGCACCGGCTCACGTCCGCCGTGACGCCCCGGCTGGTGCCACCCCGTCGGGCGCGTCGGGCACCCTCCAGTACGTCGCCGACCTGCCGCCGAACGCGGTCCCCGTGGCGACCGACGATCCGGCGGTCGTGCCGGAAGACGGCGGATCGGTGGTGATCGACGTGCTGGCCAACGACACCGACGCCGACGGCACCCCGCTGCGGATCGACTGGTGGGACTGGAAGCCGGCGAAGGGGACCGTCTTCTTGCAGGACGACAACACCCTGAAGTACGTCCCGTTCGAGGACGCCGAGGGCACCGACACCTTCGAGTACATCGCGACGGACACCCGGGACGTGTCGAACAAGGCGAAGGTGACGGTGACGATCACCCCCAACAACGACAAGCCCCAAGCGTTCAACGACGCCCTCCGGTTCGTCCACCCGCCGTCGCCCTCCGAGATCATGTACTCGCCCGTGGACACCGGCGTGTCGGTGCTGACCAACGACACCGACGTGGAGCAACCGATCGCCCTGAAGGTCCTCGACATCAGCCCGTTCCTCGAGGACGGTAAGACGCCGATGGTCGGCAAGATCACCATGGACAAGGACACCGGGACGTTCACCTGGACCGGGCCGGGCAACTTCACCGGGACGACCAGCTTCGCGTACCGGACGGTGGACGGCCAGGGGGAGGTGTCGGACCCGGCGCGGGTCAAGCTGTGGGCGTTCACCGCCCCGTTCGGGTCGACCCCGACGACGGCCAACACCGACTGGGTGGCGGTCGGGGACAACCCGGTGTCGGCGAACGTCTTGGCCAACGACGTGGGCGGGTCGGTCGCGGTGCTGGCGTCCCGCCCGCCGGCCAAGCGGGTCACCCAGTTCGGGTCGAACGGCGGGTTCGACGGGGCGCTGAAGTACGACCCGGGCCCGGCCCCGGACGACCTGGACGTGTTCCTCACCTACCGCATCTTCAACACGATCGGGACGGCCACCGCGACGGCGAAGATCAACATGGCCGCGGTGAACCTGGAGTTGTTCAACGGTCAGGAAAAACTGGGCCAGCCGGCGGTCCGGACGAAGAACGAGTGGGACGTGGGGGCGTTCACGGTCGTGAACACGAACGACACGGACGGCAAGGGGGGTTACGACAACAAGCAGACCGGCCCGATCCTCGGCGGCGACCCGGGCGAGAACGAGAAGGACCTGATGCGGCTGCGGGTGAACAAACCCACGGGTTACATGAATGGCCAGAAGGGTGAGGAGATTACCGTCGAGGTGACGAGCGGGAAGGCCCGGTTCTTCGTGAACAACCTGCGGCAGACCGATCTGGGCACCAGCATCACCCCGATCACCACGTTTGTGGAGGCCGGAGTCGACAAGCAGTACCTCGATTACTGGGTCGAGGTCTATGAACCCGCGAACACGGTGCGGAGCATCACCATCACGATGACCTACAAGGGCCAGCCGGAGACGGTCAAGGCCACCGGGGTCTGGGTCAATTTCAACAACCCGGGCGGGTTCCACATCACAGGGAAGAATCGGGCTCCGGACGCGGACCAAGACATCTACAAGAAGAACTTCGATACTCCCCTGGGTAAACACCCCAACTTCGAGCTCGGTCTGCCCGGACCGCTCCAGATCACCTACACGGACCCGCAGACTAAGAAGGTGGTGTTCACCAGAGTATCCCAAGTCAATCCTGTCGAATTCGAGTTTACTGCTACACCGACCGGCATCTGGAAGGAACCGGGAGTTCGGTTCGATGTCTCCCGTTCCATCGAAGCCCGACGTTGGGCGCAGGCTCAAGGCCAGGGTATATCGGAAGTCACCGACGCCAAGACGGGAATCCCCGCCAAGTATCCAGTTTTCCGCGAACAATCCAACGATGACTGGGCCGATATTAACGACAATGTGCCAAACTTATGAGATCATCTATACTCCCACGATTTTCCCGGAAGTCACATCGAGAGTTATCCTGGCGAGCCGAACGTGAGTGGTGGTTTTGCCAGGGTCGTTGGTCGCATGAATGCGACGGAGTTCGTCCGCGTCCGGGTCAACGATGATAAGTTTACGCACAGCGGGCAGAAGTCGTCGGCCCCCACACCGGTTCAAGGCTCACGAGCTTCCGAGTTCGTACTCTGGCGGGCCTGGACCGACTTCGTTTGGGACGGAGCGGCCGGGAAGTGGATCCGTAAAGCAAACACGCCGGGCAACGCCTACAACGAGAACGCTCTCCAGTCCCTGCCCGAGAAGGACCTGTATAGCCCGCCGGTAGTGTAAACTCTACCCGGACCACGCCATGAATCGCAGACCGACCTACCGTGTGTACTTGCCCGTGGTACTCGCCCTACCGCTTCTTGCGGTGAGGGGGGCGACCTCTGCCGACCACCTACAAGGTGCCCGCGAACTGCAACTCCTCCTTCCGATTCCCGGTACACCGCAATGGGCCGTCGCTGCACTCCGGAAGCCCGGCCTGACCAACGCCGAACAAGTGCAGGCCATCGAGCGGCTCGGCCGCTACAAGAATAGCGCGCTCGTCGTCGACGAGCTGATCCGGTGGCTGGAGTGCGAGCCGATCGTTCCCGGCGACCGGTTTTTTTCACTCCGTCCGCTCCCCGAGCTTCCCGCGGTCGAGGCCCTCAAACAGGTCGGCCCGTTCGCCGCCCCCCAACTCGTTACCGAGTACCTGTACTTCTTCGAGAACGACGCCCTGTCGGCCCGGGAGGGACGGTACAGCCGGCTCTGCGCCGACCATACCGGTGAGCCGTACCCTACGCAAGACCCCAGTTGCCGTCTGTGGGCGCTGTCCGATGCCATGAGGTCCAGTCCGGAGATGGCCAGCGCGGTGGTGAAGGAGGCCTTGAAGCGGTCGCAGGCCGCGCCACGCGATGTGCGGGTCCAGCGGGCGTGCCGGGAACTGATCGAACGTGTCACCTCGTCCTTCCCGGCCGCCGACCGGGTCAGGCTGTTCCCCGACCTCATTCCGTCGCCCTAACACCCGCCGCCGGTCAGGCCAGGAGGCCCTTGACGACGTGGCCGTGGACATCGGTGAGCCGGAAGTCCCGGCCCTGGAACCGGTGGGGGCCGGTCCGATGACAGTGTAACCACCCCGGCCGGCGAACTGCTACGGCCGGCCGCCGTTTCCCGCACGCCGATCAGCCCGCCGGCCCGTAACCTGCCGGTACACAAACGGCCGCTCGCCGGCCGGCACAACCCAGCGGGTCGGGTCCACACCATGCGCGTCCTCGTGACCGGCGGGGCCGGGTACATCGGCAGCCACACCGTCCGCCTCCTGCTCGCCGGCGGGCACGATGTCACCGTCCTCGACAGCCTCGTCTACGGCCACCGGGCCGCCGTCCCACCCGACCGCCTCGTCGTCGGCGACATGGCCGACCCGAAGGTCCTCGACGCCGCCCTCGGCTGGGGGGCCGAGGCGGTCGTCCACTTCGCCGCCTTCGCCTACGTCGGCGAGTCGGTCACCGACCCGGCCAAGTATTACGCCAACAACCTCGTCGCCACCCTCGCCGTGCTCGACGCCTGCCGCCGGCACGGGGTCGGGAAGTTCGTCTTCTCCAGCACCTGCGCCACCTACGGCGTCCCCACCGCGGTGCCGATCACCGAGGACGAGAAGCAACTCCCGATCAACCCCTACGGGAACACCAAGCTGGCCGTCGAGCGGGCCCTGGCCGACTACGCCGGGGCGTACCCGTTCGGGTACTGCGCCCTGCGGTACTTCAACGCCGCCGGGGCCAGCCCGGACGGGACGATCGGCGAGGACCACGACCCCGAGACCCACCTGATCCCGCTGGTGATCGCCGCGGCGACCGGGAAGCGGCCGCGCATCGAGGTCTTCGGCACCGACTACCCGACGCCGGACGGGACGTGCGTGCGGGACTACATCCACGTCGACGACCTGGCCGACGCCCACATCCGGGCCCTGGGGAAGCTCGGGCCGGGGGCGCAACTGCGGTACAACGTCGGCACCGGCCGGGGGTACAGCGTCCGCGAGGTCATCCAAGCCGTCGAGGACATCACCGGCCTGAAGGTGCCGGTGAAGGAGGGCCCGCGGCGGCCGGGCGACCCGCCGGAGCTGGTCGCGGACGCGGGGAAGATTCGCCGGGAGCTGGGCTGGGCGCCGAAGTACGCCGACCTGCGGGCGATCGTCCAGACCGCCTGGAACTGGCACCAGGGCCACCCGGACGGGTACGCCGACCGGCCGGGCCGGTCGTAGGCGCGGGCCGCCGGCCCGGGTATCCTCGGGGCATGACCGACGTAACCCGTTTGCTCGACGCGGCCGCGGCCGGCGACCCGGCGGCGGCCGCCGACCTGTTGCCGCTCGTGTACGACGAGCTGCGGCGGCTGGCGGCCGCCCGGATGGCCGCCGAGCGGCCCGGCCACACCCTCCAGGCGACCGCCCTGGTCCACGAGGCGTACCTCCGGCTGGTCGGGGCCGGGCCGCCCCGGGACTGGAACGGCCGGGGCCACTTCTTCGCCGCCGCCGCCGAGGCGATGCGCCGCATCCTGGTCGAGAACGCCCGCCGCAGGAACGGCCCCGAGCACGGCGGGGGGTGGCACCGGATCACCCTGGACGAGGCCGTCCCCGGGGCGGCCGGCCCCGACGACCGGGTGCTCGACCTGGACGAGGCGCTGGCCCGGCTCCGGGCCGCCGACCCGGTCGCCGCCCGGGTGGTCGAGCTGCGGTTCTTCGCCGGGCTGACCGTGCCGGAGGCGGCCGCCGCCCTCGGGCTGCCGCTCCGGACGGCCGAGCGGAACTGGACGTTCGCCCGGGCCTGGCTGCACCGGGCGCTGGCCAACCGACCGGGCGAGCGGGGGGCGTGAGCCCCCTGATGCGCCAGACCATCAGGGGGCTCACGCCCCCCGCTCGCCAGGAAATCGACCGTCGCCCATTTTTGGCGGGGTTCCCGCCCCGCCCTCGCATTACCTCTTGACGGCCCCCGGCGGGGCCGGCGGAGCCGCCATGACCACCCTCACCGGCCGGGCCAAGGAGCTGTTCCTGGACGCCCTCGAGGTCGCCGACCCGGTCGACCGGCGGGCGTTCCTCGACCGTTCGTGCGGGGCCGACGCCGCCCTCCGGGCCGAGGTGGAGGACCTGCTGGCCCACCACGGCCGGCTGGACTCGTTCCTGGCCACCCCGTCCGCCGACCCGGCCGCCACCGCCACCCTCGGGGCGACCGCCGGCCCGACCGCCGCCCCGGACGACCCGCCCGGCACGGCGGTCGGGCCGTACCTGCTGTTGGAGCCGATCGGGGAGGGCGGGTTCGGGCTGGTGTACGTCGCCGAGCAGAGCGAGCCGGTCCGCCGGCGGGTGGCCCTGAAGGTGCTCAAGCCGGGGATGGACACGCGGGAGGTGGTGGCCCGGTTCGAGGCCGAGCGGCAGGCCCTGGCCCTGATGGACCACCCGCACATCGCCCGGGTGTTCGACGCCGGGGCGACCCCGGCCGGCCGGCCGTACTTCGTCATGGAGCTGGTCCGGGGCGTGCCGATCACCCGGCACTGCGACGACCGGCGGCTGCCGGTCCGGGACCGGCTGGGGCTGTTCGCCGACCTGTGCGGGGCGGTCCAGCACGCCCACCAGAAGGGGGTCATCCACCGCGACCTGAAGCCGACCAACGTCCTGGTCGCCGAGGCCGACGGGAAGCCGGTGGTGAAGGTGATCGACTTCGGGATCGCCAGGGCGGCCGGCCCGGGGCTGACCGACAAGACTGTCTACACCAGGTTCGCCCAGATGATCGGCATAACTTTTTACATGAGCCCGGAGCAGGCCGGGGGCGGGCCGGACGTGGACACCCGGAGCGACGTGTACTCGCTCGGGGTGGTGCTGTACGAGCTGCTGACCGGGGCGACGCCGTTCGACGCGGACCGGCTAAGGGGGGCCGGGTACGACGAGCTGAGGCGGCTCATCCGGGAGGAGGAGCCGGCCCGGCCGAGCGCCCGGCTCTCCACCCTGGCCCAGGCGGCGACGGCCTCGGCCCACCGCGGGACCGACCCGCGGAAGCTATCGCGGCTGGTCCGCGGCGACCTGGACTGGGTGGTGATGCGCGCCCTGGAGAAGGACCGGAACCGGCGGTACGAGTCGGCCGGGGCGCTGGCCGCCGACGTCGGGCGGTTCCTGGCCGACGAGCCGGTCCTGGCCCGCCCGCCGTCGGCCGCCTACCGGGCGCGGAAGTTCGCCCGCCGGAACCGGGCGGCGGTGCTGACCGCATCGGCCGTGGCCGCGGCCCTGGTCGTCGGGCTCGTCGGGACCGTCTGGGGGCTGGTCCGGGCGACCACCGCCGAGGCGGCCGCCAAGGACGAGGCCCGGCAGAAGGCCGACGCCCTGACGGCCGAGGGCGAGGCCCTGACCGAGGCCCAGGATCAGCTCTTCGCCGGGCTGGTCAGCAAGTCCCGGGCGGTCCGGGTGAGCGGGCGGATCGGCCAGCGGTTCGAGGCCCTGAACGCCGTCCGCAAGGCGGCCGCCATCCGGGCCACCCCGGAGCTGCGGGACGACGCCACCGCCGCCCTCGTCCTCCCCGACCTGGAGCTGGCCCGGGAGTGGGACGGGTGGCCGGACGGGACGGTCTGGGTCTGCTTCGATGCCGCCTTCGGCCGGTACGCCCGGCTCGACCGGCCCGGCGAGCTGACCGTGTGCAAGCTGACCGACGCCGGGGAGGAGGTGGTGGCCCGGCTGCCGGCCCACGGGGGGCCGCTGTTCGGGCCCGCCGCGGTCAGCCCGGACGGCCGGTTCGTGGCCTACGCCCACACCCGCGTCCGGCACGCGACCTGGGCCGGGGTCCGGGTGTGGCGGCTGGACGGCCCGGCCCCGGCCGTCCTGCTGGACGACCCGGACGGGGTGTACGAGTCGGCCCTGGCGTTCCACCCGGACGGCCGGCAACTCGCCGTCGGCCACCCCGACCGGGCGCTGAGTGTGTACGACCTGACGACCGGCCGGCGGGTCCACCGGCTGGCCCTGGCCGACCGGCCGATCCGGATCGACTTCCACCCCCGGGAGCACAAGCTGGCGGTCGCCGGCGGCCCCGACGTGCAGCTCTTCGACACGGACGCCGGCCGGGAGCTGCCGAGGCTCCGCCGCCCGGCGGATGCCCGGGGGACGACGTACTCGGTGGCCTGGCACCCGGACGGCCGCCGGCTGGCCACCGGCGGCGACCGCCGGATCCGCGTGTGGGACGCGGACGCCGCCGTCGAGGTGACGCCCCCGTGGGCGGAGCTGACGACGCACGGCGTCCAGGTCCGGTTCAACCACGCCGGCGACCGGCTGGTGAGTATCGACTGGAGCGGCCGGGCGGTCCTGTGGGAGGCGGCCACCGGGCGGCGGCTCCTCACCTCCGGGTACTCCGGGATGCAGTTCAGCCCGGACGGCCGGCTGCTCGGGTACAGCGTCAGCGGCACCAAGCTCCAGCTCTGGCGGCCGGCCTTCGGGCGGGAGTTCTGGACCCTCCGCCGCCGCGGCACCGGCCCGCAGGATACCGGCGTCCGCCTCGCCGTCCACCCCGACGGCCGGACCGTGGCCGTCGGCGACGAGACGACCCTCGCCTTCTTCGACCTCCCGACCGGGGAGGAACTGGGGTTCGCCCGGCAGTCGCGGCCGTGGGCGAGTCTACCGCTCGGGTTCGCCCCCCCGGACCCGTCGCCGGCCCCCGACCCGGGCGGGTCCGGGGGCGGGTCCGGGTTGGTCACCGGCGGTCTGGGCGGCCTGCTCCGGTGGCCCGCCCGGGCCGACCCGGCCCGGCGT
>JAIEQO010000579.1 GCA_019747655.1 Gemmataceae bacterium
ACCTTGGCGGCGGTGAAGAGCATGGCCGAGGCGTTCGGGCAGGCGGCCACGCAGGCCCCGCAGCCGATGCACTCGGCGGCGTCCATCGCCACCTCCTGGACGGCCTTCGGGACGGGGAGGGTGTTCCCGTCCGGGGCCCCGCCGGTGTTCACGTTGACGAACCCGCCGGCCTGGACGATCCGGTCGAGGGCGGTCCGGTCGGCGCACAGGTCCTTGACCACCGGGAAGGCGGCCGCCCGCCACGGCTCGACGGTGATCTCGGCCCCGTCCGGGAAGCTCCGCATGTGCAGCTGGCAGGCGGTGGCGGCCCGCTCCGGGCCGTGGGCGAGGCCGTTAATCATCAGCGCGCACGACCCGCAGATGCCCTCGCGGCAATCCTGCTCGAACGCGACCGGCTCCTCGCCCGCCTTGATGAGCCCCTCGTTCAGAACGTCGAGCATCTCCAGGAACGACATGTCCGGGCTGACGCCGTCGAGCGGGTACGTCACCAGCCGGCCCGGGGAGGTCCGGTTCTTCTGCCGCCAGACGTGAAGAGTCAGTTTCATGGGGTAAAGCGGGCGGCGCCGCGTCCGGGTTCGAGCCGTCGCCCCGAAGGGGCGTCCGGGAATAGCCCGGGGTAAAACCCCGGGTTCCAAGTTTCCATCACCCCGTAGCCCCGAAGGGGCGACCGCCCACCGCCCAGCCGGTCGCCCCTTCGGGGCTACGAA
This sequence comes from Gemmataceae bacterium, assembly GCA_019747655.1. Classification (GTDB taxonomy): domain Bacteria; phylum Planctomycetota; class Planctomycetia; order Gemmatales; family Gemmataceae; genus Urbifossiella. Next base: position 708 of record JAIEQO010000579.1, read on the forward strand.
ACCATCCGCACCGCTACCCCGGGGCTGGCGCCCCGGGCTATTCCCGGACGCCCCTTCGGGGCGGCGTAACCGGTCGGTCACTTGTAGCTCCGCTCGGCCAGCTTGACGTTCTCGAACACGAGCGGCTCGACGTTGCGGACCGGGGCCTTGTCCGGCCCGGCGTACTCCCAGGCGGCGACGTGGGCGAAGTCGGCGTCGTTCCGCTTGGCCTCGCCGTCGGCCGTCTGGTACTCGGTCCGGAAGTGCCCGCCGCACGACTCCTCCCGGTGGAGGGCGTCGAGGGCCAGCAGTTCGGCGAACTCCAGGTAGTCGGCCACCCGGTTGGCCTTCTCCAGGGCGGTGTTCAGGTCGTCGCCCGACCCCGGGACGGTGACGTTCCCCCAGAACTCCTGCCGCAGCTCGGTGATGCGGCCGAGGGCGTGCCGGAGGGTGTGCTGGCTGCGGGCCATCCCCACGTCGTTCCAGACGACGAGGCCGAGGTCGCGGTGGAACTCGTTCGGCGTCTTCTTCCCCTTGATCGCCAGGAGCTTCTTGATCTTCTCGTGGGCCTCGGCCTCGCACCGCTTGAACTCCGGGTGGTCGGTCGGGGTGGCCCCGGGCTTCTCCCCGGCCAGCCAGTGGGTCAGGGTGTACGGGAGGACGAAGTAGCCGTCGGCGAGGCCCTGCATCAGGGCCGAGGCCCCCAGGCGGTTGGCCCCGTGGTCGGAGAAGTTGGCCTCGCCGACGACGAACAGCCCGGGGACGTTCGACATCAGCTCGTAGTTCACCCACAGCCCGCCCATCGTGTAGTGGACGGCCGGGTAGATGCGCATCGGGCGGTCGTAGCCGCTCTCGGCGGTGATCCGCTCGTACATGCTGAACAGGTTGCCGTACTTCTCCTCGATGCGGTGGCGGCCCTGCTTGTTGATGGCGTCGGCGAAGTCGAGGTACACGCCGCGGCCGCCCGGCCCGACGCCGCGGCCCTCGTCACACGCCTCCTTCGCGGCCCGGCTGGAAATGTCCCGCGGGGCCAGGTTGCCGAAGCTCGGGTACTTGCGTTCGAGGTAGTAGTCGCGGTCCTGCTCGGGGATGCTGGTCGGGTGCTTGTCGACGTCGGCCTTGTTCTTCGGCACCCACACCCGGCCGTCGTTGCGGAGGCTCTCGCTCATCAGGGTGAGCTTCGACTGGTGGTCGCCGGCGACCGGGATGCAGGTCGGGTGAATCTGGGTGTAGCACGGGTTGGCGAACGCCGCCCCGCGCTTGTAGGCCCGGTAGGTGGCCGAGACGTTGCACCCGTTGGCGTTGGTCGAGAGGTAGAAGACGTTGCCGTACCCGCCGGTGGCCAGGACGACGGCGTCGGCCGACCAGGAGCGGATTTCGCCGGTCTCCAGGTGCCGGGTGATGATGCCGCGGGCTTTGCCGTCGACCACGACGAGGTCGATCATCTCGCAGCGGGGGACCATCGTCACCCCGCCGACCGCGATCTGCCGGCACAGGGCCTGGTACGCCCCGAGCAGGAGCTGTTGGCCGGTCTGGCCGCGGCAGTAGAAGGTCCGCTGGAGCTGGGCCCCGCCGAAGCTGCGGGTGTCGAGCAGCCCGCCGTACTCCCGGGCGAACGGCACCCCCTGGGCGACGCACTGGTCGATGATGTGGACGCTCTCCTCGGCGAGGCGGTGGACGTTGGCCTCGCGGGAGCGGAAGTCGCCGCCCTTGATGGTGTCGTAGAAGAGCCGGTAGACGCTGTCGCCGTCGTTCCGGTAGTTCTTGGCGGCGTTGATCCCGCCCTGGGCGGCGATCGAGTGGGCCCGCCGGGGCGAGTCCTGGTAGCAGAACGCCAGGACGTTGTACCCCAGTTCCGAGAGGGTGGCGGCCGCGGCCCCGCCGCCCAGCCCGGTGCCGACCACGATGACCGTGTACTTCCGCTTGTTGGCCGGGTTGATGAGCCGCTGGTCCCGCTTGAACCGGGTCCACTTCTCGGCCAGCGGGCCGCCCGGCACCTTCGCGTCGAGATTCATGGACTACTACCACCTTCTTCGGTGGCACAGGCATTCCCGCCTGTGCTCCCCAAGCTGCACAGGCGGGAATGCCTGTGCCACCAAAGAGTCAAGCCGCGTACACCGGCCCGGTGTAACCCACCTGGACGGCGACCACGATCAGGCAGTTGCCGGCCAGGATGAACAGGGCGACGAGCAGGCCGAGGAGGTCGACCGGCCCGCGGGTGCTGGCGTTCTTGATCCCGAGCGTCTGGAACGTGCTCGGGATGCCGTGCCGCAAGTGGAGGAACAGCACCAGTTGTGAGATTAGATACAGGGCCGTGACGACCGGGTTCGTGAACCCGGCGACCACCATGTTGTAGACGTCATGCCGGCCTTGGGGGTCTCGCAGCTCCAGGTACGGGACGGTCTGCCCGGCCGGGACCACCCGGAACCCGTCCGGGGCGGAGGCGTCGGCGGCCAGCACCGGGCCGTTGAAGACCGCCGGCTTGACCACCCCGAACGTGTAGTGGGCCAGGTGGAACAGCACGAACACGCCGATCACGATCCCGGACCAGATCATCGTCCGGCTCGAAATCGTGGCCTGGGCCGACCGTTGGTAGGCATAGGCGACCGGCCGGGCCCGGACCGACCGGATCTTGAGCCGGACGGCCAGGACGATGTGCAGGACGAACAGCACCAGCAGCCCGCCCCGGGCGAACCAGATCAACAGGCCGAGGTCGTGCTTGAGGAAGTTGGCGTAGGCGTTGATCGCGTCCCGGCTGGCCGACCCGCCGGGGAGCATCTTCAGGTTGCCGATCAGGTGGAAGACCGTGAAGAGGACCAGGGCCACCCCGGTCGCCCCGACCGTCAGCTTGGCCCCGACCGAGGCGTCCAGGAACGCTCGGAGGACGACCCCCGGCTTCGGCCCGGTCGGCGGCTCGGCGGGGCCTTTCGGGTAGCGGACGGTGCCGGTCTCGGCGGTGGCCATGTGGTCGCGTCGGCGGGGCGGGTCGGGGCGGACGGCCGGTACGGGCATCTTAGCCGGCCCCGCCGGCGGGTGGCCATTCGGCCGCCGGGTCGGGCCGCGAAACGGCGTCGCGGGAGGCGGTGCGACCCGCCCCGGGAGTTAACCGATTGTCCCGGCGCGGGGCAACGCCCCGGGCGGGGCCGGGTCCGAGCAGTCTACATGGGGGTGTGGCGGCCGGGCCGGAGTCCCGGCTTCAGCCGGGCCGGGGCACGACATCCGGCTGAAGCCGGGACTGCAGCCCGGCCGCCAAACCGACCCGGAACACACTCACGGCCCCTGATCGGGGTGGCCGGCCGGGAACGAAGACGCCCGCCGGTCGACCGGCGGGCGGCGGAAGGTACGGCGTCGGACTCAGTTATGCGGAATCTCGATCCGGCACCAGCCGAGGTCGAGGGAGGTGGCCTTGTTGCTCTCGTTGTTGAAAATCTTGGGGTGGAGCGAGTACACGACGAACCGGCCGTGCTTCTCGTCCTGCACCAGCCCGGCCTGGCGGAGCACCCCGAGGTGGTGCGAGACGTTGACGATCTCGACGTTCAGGAGCTTGGCCAGCTCGGTCACGTTCTTCGAGCCGGTCCGCAGGCACTCGATGATCCGGATGCGGTTCGGCTCGGCGATCGCCTGGAGCAGCTCGGCGCACTGCTTGGCCTGCTTCGGGTCGGTCATGGGGAGCGTTCCTACCTACGACGGATGAAAAGGGGTTAGGGGCGGCGGGCGGCCGCCGGGGGGCGGGGCGATGCGGGGCAAGAACCCGTGTGGCGATGTGGCAGCCGACCACAGGGTTAATTAATCATCATATCTACCAGGGACGCCGGTCGCAAGGCAAGGGCGCTTATAAATCCGCCTTTCCAGGGACACGTTGGAAAGCGTTCACAACGGTAAACTCGGAACAGCCGTTGCGGCAATTCCCACCGTACACAAATCCCGGCGGATGTTAAACCCCCCGGCCGCATCCCGATGCACCGCACGGCGGACCGTCGCCCCGGCAGTTAGTTGCCGCCGGGATCGCCCGCCCGATGGCCGGCAGGGCGAGTTGCCGTTCGACCCGGCCGGCGTCGCAGGCCGGGCAGCGGACGGCGTCGGCGGTCCGGCCCGAGGTCAATTCCTCGAAGGTGTGGTCGCACGCCTCACAGTGGTAGCGGAACAGGGGCATGGGTTACTTCCGTCGCCTCTTGTAATGCTCACTCGCCCGGAAGAGGATTTCCCGCTCCTCGGCAGTCAAGCTCCCCTGTCCCGACCGGGACACCTTATCCAGGACCGCGTTGACCCGGTCTTCCAGCGGTTCATCCCGGCCGACCGGAACCGCCTCCCCGGCCGGGATCGGGGTGTCGGCTTCGTCCGGGTCGATGGGGACGACCCGGAGGCGGGTCGCCGCCGGCCGGCGGGCCGGCAACCCGCCCGGAAGTACGGATGCAAATCGGATACCGGTTTGGTAGTACAGCAACCCGAATAGTGCCCCACCGAGGTGGGCGGTGTAAGCCACGCCCGGTTGGCCGGCCCCGAACGCCCCGAAGGCGTCCAGCCCGACGTAGAGCACGACGACGAGCCAGATCGGCACCGGGATGACGAAGAACAGCAGCACCTGTTGGCGGGGGTAGTGGCAGGCGTAGAGGACGAGGACGGCCGTGACCGCCCCGCTGGCCCCGAGCGCGCGGCCCGGCGGGTCGAGCCCGGCCACCTGGGCGGCGAACATGACGACCGACGCGAAGGTCCCGGCGAGCAGGTAGAAGAGGAGGAACTCGGCCCCGCCGTACCGGTCCTCGAGCCGCGGCCCGAAGAAGTACAGGGCGAGCATGTTGAAGAACAGGTGGAACATCTCGCCGTGCAGGAAGACGCAGGTGACGAGCCGCCAGACCTGCCCCTCCAGGACGAGGTCCGGGTCGTAGATGGCGGCCGCGGTCAGGCGACCGGGTACGAGGCCCGGGCCGAACCGGTCGCCGGTCGCGAGCTGGGCGACCCAGGCGGCGCTCGTGACGACGATCAGCCAGGTGGTGACGCCCCACCGACCCCAGGCGTCGAACATGCCCCGGCCGGCGTCGCGGTAGTAGTCCCGGTCGTGGATGCCCATGCCCGCCCCCGCGCCCGCCCGGCCGCCTACGGGGGTTAGCATATCAGAGCCGGCGGCCCGGTGGAATGCGGGCGGCGTTGAGGCGGCGTACCGCGGCGGCCCTTGACACCCCCGGCGACCGGGGCTAAGAAAAAGGTTCGGTTTGCGTCGGCCCTATCGTCTAGTGGCCTAGGACGTGGCCCTCTCAAGGCCAAAACTCGGGTTCGAATCCCGATAGGGTCATCCCCCCGCCCGCGGCCCCCCGCGGGCGGCGTGTTTTTTTTCGCGTCCCCGCTCCCTCCAACGAGTTCAGTCGCCACGGTCGGCTCCGTTCAGCCCCACAAACTGGTGTGAACGGCTGTTGCCCGGCGCCCGGGTCCGGCGGCCCGGTGGTGCCTTAAAGTGTGTCGTGGAACCCGGTGGCCTTCCTGGGACCGCGGCCGTCCCGGCCGCTCCTCGCCGGGCTGAAGAGCGGCCGGGACGGCCGCGGTCCCAGGGGGGTCGCCGGTCCGGCCAAGGTTTCCAGACACACTGTAAGTTTGGTGGCACAGGCCGGGAGGCCTGTGCCACCAGAACCCAAACTGACGCACCACCGGCGGCCCGGCCGCGTAGACGCCGGACGGCGGCCGGGTTAGGATGTCGCCGACACCGCCACCCCCGGGCCGTCCCATGCCGGGCGACACCACCCACTACCTCCACGACCTGGTCGGCCGCGTCCAGCGGGGCGACCCGGCCGCCCGCCGGGCACTGCTGGACGCGGCCTGTGGCCGGCTCCGGCGGCTCGCGGCCCACATCCTTTCGGGGTCGTTCCGCGACCTGGCCGGCCGGCACGACCTGGACAGCATCGTCCACGACACCTGGCTGCGGCTGGCCCAGGCGCTGGAGTCGGCGCGGCCCGAGTCGGTCGAGCACTTCTTCCGGCTGGCCGCCCAGAAGGTCCGGCACGTCCTGCTGGATTTGGTCGAGCGGAAGGGCCGGGACCACGACAGCCTGCACACCGCCGACGGGTCCGAGCCGGGGGCGGTCGGCGGGCGGACCCTCGACCCGGCCAAGCTGGCCGAGTGGACCGAGTTCCACCGCCGGGCGGCCGCCCTGCCGGACGACGAGCGGGCGGTGTTCGAGATGCATTACTACCTCGACCTGCCACAGGCCGAGGTGGCCGCCGCGCTGGGCCTGCACCCGAAGAAGGTCAGCCGGCTGTGGCTGGCGGCCACCGACAAGCTGGCCGACGGGGTGGCGGAACACGACCCCACCCCCTAACCCCCTCCCCCGCGGGGGGAGGGGGACCGGACGGAGCCGGCTCGGGGCTTCCTCCCCCTCCCCCCGCGGGGGAGGGGGCCGGGGGGTGGGGTCTCTTCCTCTTCCGCCCCCGCTCGCCAAGACTTCGCCGAGCCGCCCATGCCCGACCCGACCCGCGTGTTCGACCTCTTGGCCGAGTGGGAGGACCGCCGCCGGGAGGGCCGGCCGGCCACCGCCGAGGAGCTGTGCCCGGACGACCCGGCCGTCCGCGAGGAGTTGCGCCGCCGCATCCGCCGGCAGGAGCAGCTCCGGGCCGTGATCGAGCCGGCCGACGAGCCGGGGCCGGCCGCCCCCGGGCTGCCCGAGGTCGACGGGTACGACCTGCTCGACGTGGTCGGCAGCGGCGGGATGGGGATCGTCTACCGGGCCCGGGACCGGCGGCTCGGCCGGGTGGTCGCCCTGAAGATGATCCTGGCCGGGGTGGCGGCCGGGCGGGACGAGCGGGCCCGGTTCCGGGACGAGGCCCGGGCGGTGGCCGCCCTGGACCACCCGCACATCGTCCAGGTGTACGAGGCCGGGGAGGCCGGCGGGCGGCCGTACCTGGCCCTCGAGTACGTCCCCGGGGTTAGCCTGGCGAAGCACCTGGACGGCACCCCGGTCGGCCCCCGGCGGGCGGCCGAGGTCTCCGCCGCCCTGGCCCGGGCCGTCCAGCACGCCCACGACCAGGGGATCGTCCACCGCGACCTGAAGCCGGCCAACGTCCTGCTCGGCCCGGGCGGCACCCCGAAGGTGACCGACTTCGGGCTGGCCAAGCGGCTCGGGGACGACAGCGGCCGGACCCGGACCGGGGCGGTGGTCGGGTCGCCGAGCTACATGCCGCCGGAGCAGGCCGCCGGGCAGAGCAAGACGATCGGCCCGGCGGCCGACGTGTACTCGCTCGGGGCCATCCTGTACGAGCTGCTGACCGGCCGGCCGCCGTTCCGGGGCGAGACCGTGCTGGAGACCATCCGGCAAGTCGGGGAACACCCGCCGGTCCCGCCGACGGCCCTCCAACCGGGAATCCCCCGGGACCTGGAGGTCATCTGCCAGAAGTGCCTGGAGAAGGTGCCGGCCGACCGGTACGCCACCGCCGCCGAGCTGGCCGACGACCTCGGCCACTACCTGGCCGGGGAGCCGATTAAGGCCCGGCCGCCGTCGGTCCTGGGGGCGATGGCCCGGAACCTCCGCCGGGGCGAGTACCACCCGGCGTTCCGGGGGTTGGCGAACCGGCTGTTGGCCGTCGGCCCGTTCCCGCTGGCGGCCCACCTCGGGGTGTACTTCGCCTTCCGCGGGTCGGCCGACTTCGCGACGATCATGACCACCACCTCGGCGGCCGTCGTCCTGCTCGTGCAGTTCGTCCTGCTCGGGTGGAAGCAGGGGGTGTTCCAGCTCGTCCCGCCCCGCCAGCGGCGGCACTTCGCCACCGTCTGGGCGTTCGAGACGGTCGGGGTGGTGGTCACCTGGCTGGTCGTCCGGGCGGCCGCCCCGCCGGACCGGCCGGACCTCCTGTTCCTGGTCTACCCGGCCTGGCTGGTCCAGCTCGGGCTGACGTACTCGGCGTTCGCGTCCGAGGCCGGCGGGATGTACGTTTCGGCGGCCGGGTGCTACGCCCTGGCGGTCGGGATGGCGTTCGTCCTGCCGTGGGCCCCGCTGATCGTCGGCGGGGTGATGTTCCTGAACATGACGGCCAGCGGCCTGTTCCTCTTCAGCGGGCTCGGGACGAGGCGGGCGGACGCCGAGACGGCCCCCGCCCCCCCACCTCGCCCGCCGACCACGACCCGGCCCGGCCGGGTTAGCGCGGGACCAACTTCTTCTTTCGTTTCCGGTGTCCGAACCGCGGCCTCGGGGTGCAGGGCGGTTCGGGGCCGGGTGCGACGGGGTGACGGCGGCCGCGGTGGCCCCGTCCCGTCCGCCGGCCCGACACCGGAGACGACCATGCCGAAGACGACGAAGCCCCGCACCACCTTCCGCCCCGGGCTCGAAGCGCTGACCGCCCGGGAGGTCCCGGCGGCGTTCACCGCCACCCTCAGCCCCTACGGGCTGCTGCGGCTGGAGGGAACGAACGCGGCCGAGCAGGTCCGGGTCGACGTGATCGGGACCGGGACCGTCGTGCGGGTGACCTACGACAAGACCGGCCCGTACGGCATCCCGGTTCACAGCACCCACTACTTCAACGCCGCCGCCGTCGGGGGAATCCACTTCAACGGGTACGGCGGGAACGACTGGCTCCAGAACAACACGGCCGAGTGGGTCGTCGCCGACGGCGGGGAGGGGGACGACACCCTGGTCGGCGGGGCCGGGAACGACTGGCTCGACGGCCGGGAGGGGGACGACCAACTGTACGGGAACGGCGGGGACGACCGCCTGTCCGGGTACACCGGCGACAACTACCTGCGGGGCGGGGACGGGAACGACACCCTGCTCGCCGCCTACGGGACGGACACGCTGCTCGGCGGGGACGGGGACGACCACCTGGAGGGCGGGGCCGGGGACAACTGGGTGGAGGGCAACGGCGGGAACGACGACATCCTCGGCGACCTCGGGGACGACACCATCTTCGGGGGCGACGGCAACGACACCCTCCACGGCATGTGGGGGAACGACTGGATCTACGGCGGGGCCGGCGACGACTGGCTCTACGGCCAGGCCGGCGACGACCACGTGTTCGGCGAGGGCGGGTTCGACCGGGTCAACGGCGGACAGGGAACGAACGTCGTGTCCGGCGAGTGGTACGCACCCTGAGCCCGGCTCGGCGTGGCGGGTGGTTAACCGGGCCGGGGCCGCGAGCCCCGGCCCGCTCTCGTTTCCGGGGCGCCCGGGCGGGTTCGATCACGCTCGCCATTTCCACTTTCGGATGTCCGAACCGCGGGCTGCGGGTGCAGAGCCTTCCGAGTCGGACGAAACGGGGCCGGGCGGCGACTCTTCCGGGTGCGGATGCCGCACCCACGCCACCGGCCGCCCCCCCAACCCGAACCGGGAGACGCTCGTGTTCCGCGCGACAGACCGCCCGCCCGCCCGCTTCCGCCCCGGCATCGAGTCGCTCGAAGGCCGGGATGTGCCGGCCGTCCTCACCGCCTACGTCGACACCCACGGCACCCTGCTCCTGGCCGGCACCCCGGCGGCCGAGACCGTCCGGGTCGACCACCTCGGGTCGGTCCTCAAGGTGACCTACGACCAGGCCGTCCCGTACGGGTTCGACATCCACACGACGCGGACGTTCGACGCCGCCGCCGTCCGCCAGATCGCCTTCTGGGGTTACGCGGGGGACGACACGTTCACCAACAACACGGCCAAGCCCTCCTCCGCCGACGGCGGTGCCGGGGACGACCTCCTGAACGGCGGGTCGCGGGCCGACTCCCTCGTCGGCGGGGACGGCGACGACACCCTCGCCGGCAAGGCCGGGGACGACGACCTGGACGGCGGGACCGGGATCAACTGGATGTACGGCGACGCCGGGAACGACACCTTGTCCGTCGGGTACGGCGGCCGCGGTCGCATGTACGGGGGGGCGGGCCATGACACGATGTACGGCGGGGACGGGGCCGACACCATGAGCGGCGAGGCCGGCAACGACGTGATGTCCGGCAACGACGGGAACGACACCATGTGGGGCGGGGCCGGGGCCGACTCGATGGTCGGCGGCTACGGGAACGACGAGGTCTTCGGCGAGGCCGGGAACGACTTCATCAACGGCCAGTTGGGCGACGACAACCTGTACGGCGGGGACGGGGCCGACGTCCTGATCGGGGGCGTCGGGGCCGACAACCTGTTCACCGACGGCCACGACCTCGCCATCGACGGCGATTAGGGCGGACTTCGGGAGGGTGGAGTGGGCTTGGTTGGAGTCCCGGCTTCAGCCGGGTTCGGGGCCCAAGACCGGCTGAAGCCGGGACTCCAGCAAAACCCGCGGCCCCTCCGCGAACCACGGTCGAGGGGGCGGGCGTCGGGAACCCGGCGCCCGGCGGACGGGCCGGCAGCGCGGGCCGGGGCTATCAGCCCCGGCCCGCCTCATTTCCGGGGCGGTTTCGGTCGCGGCCGCCGGTTTCCCATTTTTCCGTGTCCGAACCGCGGCCTCCGGGGGCAGAGCCATTCGAGTTGTGACACACCCAACCGAGGAGACGCCATGCCCCGCACGACCCGTTATCGACCCGCCCGGCCCGCGCTCGGCTGCCTGCGGCTCGAGGACCGGACCGTCCCGGCCGCCCACCTGTTCGCCGTCGGTCCCGACGGCGGCGGGCCGGCCGAGGTCCGGGTGTACGACCCCGCCGGCGGCCTGCGGTTCACCATCCCGGCCTACGAGGCGGCGTTCACCGGCGGGGTCCGCGTCGCCACCGGGGACGTGACCGGCGACGGGACGGACGACATCGTCACCGTCCCCGGCCCCGGCGGCGGGCCCCGCGTCCGGGTGTTCGACGGGAAGACCGGGTCGGAGGTCCGGTCGTTCTTCGCCGACGCCTCCACCGCCCGGGTCGGGCTGACCGTCGCGGTCGGGGACGTGACCGGGGACGGCCGGGCGGACGTCGTCACCGGCACCGGGGTCGGCGGCGGCCCCCGGGTGACGGCCCACGACGGGGCCACCGGCGCGGTCCTCCGGGACTTCTTCGCCTACGACTCGACCTTCCGCGGCGGGGTGAACGTGGCCGCCGGCGACCTGACCGGGGACGGCCGGGCCGAGATCGTCACCGCCCCGGCCCGGGGGAGCCCGCACGTCAAGGCGTTCGACGGGTCGACGGCGGCCGAGGCCCGGTCGTTCTTCGCCTACGACCCGGCCGCCACCGGCGGGGTCAGCCTGGCGGCGGCCGACGTGACCGCCGACGGCCGGGCCGACATCGTGACCGCGGCCGGGGTCGGGGCCGGGCCGCACGTGAAGGTGTTCGACGGCCAGACCGGAACCGTGGCCCGGTCGTTCTTCGCCTACGGGGCCGGGTTCCAGGCCGGGGTGAACGTGGCCGCGGCCGACCTCGACGGTGACGGGGCGGCCGAGGTCATCACCGCCCCCGGGCCGGGCGGCGAGCCGCGGGTCAAGCGGTTCGACGGCCAGACGGGGGCCGAGGTGGGCAGCTTCCTGGCGTTCGGCGGGCCGTTCGTGGACGGGGTGACGACGGGCAGCGGGCTGTACGTCCCGCCGCCCCCGGCCCCACCCCCGCCGCCGGCGTTGCCCCCGTTCGCCGGCTTCCCGGACCTCTCCGGGTTCGCGTCGAGCATCATCAACGCGGCGTACTTCGGCGGCTTCGGCGGGTTCTTCATCTAAGCGACCGGGACACCGGCCCGGCCGGGTCCGCGAGCCCCGGCCCTCCTCATGACCCAGGAGGCGCGGTCATGAGGAAGGTAATCGCGGCCGGTACTCCCGCCGGGCTTTTTTGGCGTGGTTGCCGCCCTACTCTCGCACTGCTTGATAACGGCCCGCGTGTCGCCGGAGCCGCCGGGGAACTGCGGACCGATCGGGCGTAGGCTCCGATCCTCAACCGCACCTTCGACTTGCGGTTGCGGTGGGTCGGGAGCGCCGGAGTCTGAGCCTGTCAGGAACCGTCCGCCGCGGGGTGGCCGGTCTCGTACCGAGGTGCGATCATGCGGAAGGTCGCGACGGCGGTGGCAACCCTGGCGCTGGCCGGCAGTGGGGCCGCCTGGTACTGGCCCCGGCCCGACGGGCCGGGCGGGATGCGGCTGCCCGGCACCGTCGAGGTGCAGGAGGTCCGGCTCGGGTCGAAGGCCGGCGGGCGGGTGGTCGCCGTCCACGCCCGGGAAGGGCAGGTGGTCGAACCCGGGGCGGTGCTGGTCGTGTTCGACGCGGCCGAGTTGACCGCCCGGCGGGACCGGGCCCGGTACCAGCTCGACGCGGCGAAGGCGGCACGCCGCCGGGCCGAGGCCGGCCCCCGGCCCGAGGAGAGG
>JAIEQO010001025.1 GCA_019747655.1 Gemmataceae bacterium
CGGACCGGAGGTCCGCGAGGCCTGCCGCGGCTGAACCGGCAGGCCTCGCGGACCTCCGGTCCGCTCGACCCGCCCTACGAGGAGGTCACGACCGGCAGCGGGACGCGGCCGGCGGCCGGGGGCATTCTACCCGCCGTCGGAGCGGCCGGCCGCACCGCCTCGTTCAGGACGACGTGGAGCGGGGCGTACCGCCAGCCGGCCTCGTGCTCGTCGGCCAGCCGCTTCAGGGCAGCGACGGCCTCCTCGGTGATGCGGTTGCCGGTCTCCTGGTACGCCGGGTCGCAGAAGTAGATGCGGCAGCCGAGCGGCCGGGCGTCGCGGGCGGTGCAGAGCCCGCCGACCTGGAACGGGCAGCCGTCCCGCGACACCGGGGTGTCATACGGCGGAGCGGCTTCGAGCAGCAGCTCGGCCTCGAACTGGCTGAGGAAGAGGGTGTGGCCGTACTCGGTGAACCGGCAGCACCGGCCGGAGGCGTCGCACCGCGGCCCGGCCGCCGCGACCGCCCGGTCGACATCGGCATAGACGCCGAGGACCGCCCGCCGAAGTTCGGGAGTCATAGCCGGATCACCTTGACCCGGCGGGTGATCTCCTCGGCCGGGATCAGCTCGCCCCGGCCGGACCCGGGGCAGTCCGCCTTCGTCCGCTCCCAGTCGGCCGGGGTCTCGACGTTGCTCTCCCAGAACGGCCACGTCCGGCACTGTGGCGGGCGGACCGGGTAGACGGTGCAGCCCTTCTGGCGGTCGTAGAAGACGCAGTCGCCGTCGGCCTTCTCCCGCAGCGTCCGCCGGCCCCAGGCCTTGCGGGTGTACAACGCCGTGAACTCCTCGACCGGCTCCCCGCGGAACGCGGCGATCGCCCCGGCCTCCTCGTCCGTCACCCACACGAACCCCGGCTCCCCGGTGCAGCAGTGGCCGCACTGGGTACACGCGAACGCCAGCCCGCCGGCGTACCACGGCTTCTCGTCGTCGGCCATCCCCGCCCCCCGTCGATCCCCCGATCTTACCACGCCCGGCCCCGCCGACCAACCGCCGCGGGGTGTCGGCCCGGCGTCCATTCGCTACACCTAATCCGATCCCCCCTCCGATCCCCCGGCCGGGTCTGGACCGATGAGCCAACTGCTCGGGGTGGCACTCACCGGCACCGGCAGCAGCCTGCCGGCCCGGGTCGTCCGGAACGACGAGTTCACCGACGCCCTCCACCTCGACACCTCGGACGAGTGGATCCGGACCCGGACCGGCATCCGCGAACGCCGCTTCGCCGGCCCCGGGGAGACCTCCGCCACCCTCGGCACCGAGGCCGCCCGCCGGGCCCTCGAATCGGCCAAGCTCGACCCGACCGACCTCGACCTGGTCGTCTGCGCGACCGTCACCCCGGACCTGATGTGCCCGGCCACGGCCAACCTGATCCAGGCCGGGCTCGGCTGCCGGACCGTCCCCGCCTTCGACCTGACGGCCGCCTGCTCCGGGTTCCTGTACGCCCTGTCGGTCGGCGCCCAGTACGTCCGGACCGGGGCCGCGAGACACGCCCTGATCGTCGGGGCCGACGTGCTCACCCGGACCCTCGACTTCACCGACCGGAACTCGTGCATCCTGTTCGGGGACGGGGCCGGGGCGGTCGTCCTGTCGGCCACCCCGGTCCTCAACGCCGGGGTCCGGCAGGTCCGGCTGTACTCCGACGGCACCCGCCCGGACCTGATCCAGGTGCCGAGCAAGGTGACGCCCAACCCGGCCCCGGGGTCCGGGCTCCAGCCCCGCTTGGAGTACATCCGGCTGGTCGGCCGGGAGGTGTTCCGGTTCGCCGTCACCCGGATGATCGAGTTGATCGGGCAGGCCGAGGCCGACTGCCGGGAGATGGGCCTGGGCGGGATCGACGTCTTGATCCCGCACCAGGTCAACCAGCGGATCATCGACGCGGCGATCGAGTCGTGCGGGTTCCCGCCGGAGAAGGTGGTGGTGAACCTGGACCGGTACGGGAACACGTCGGCGGCGAGCGTCCCGATCGCCCTGGACGAGGCCCTGCGGTCGGGCCGGTGCCGGCCGGGGGACACGGTCGTGCTCGTCGCCTTCGGCGGCGGCCTGACCTGGAGTTCGGCCATCCTGACGCTGTGACCCAATCTCGGCGAGCGGGGGGCGTGAGCCCCCTGTTTCCGCGGGTCCGGCGGGTCGGCTGTTTTGGTAGGGTGGGTCAGGAAGTCCGCAGGACTTCCCCGACCCACCATCACACACCCGTGGTGGGTCGCGGCGTCCCTGCGGGTCGCCTGACCCACCCTACACAATCGGCACCATGCCGAAGCCGGTGAAGAAGGCCGACCTCCCATCGAAGGCGTGTGCAGCCTGCGGCCGGCCGTTCGCCTGGCGGAAGAAGTGGGCCCGGGACTGGGAGAACGTCAAGTTCTGCTCGGACCGGTGCCGGACGAAGGGTCAGCCGCCGGACGCCGCCGGCTCGGCGGGCAAATCCTGAAGCGTCCACGTCAGCTTCTTGCCGACGGCCGCGGCGTACCGGCTCAGCGTCTCGACGGTTGGGTTGTCCTGGACGCTGTTTTCCAGCCGGCTGAGCGCGGCCTTGTCCATGCCCGACCGCTCGGCCACGTCGGCGAGGCTCAGCCCGGCCGCCTCCCGGGCCTTCTTCAGGTTGAGTAGGGCCTGCCGGAGTTCGACGTACACCCCGAGCGGGACGGGCGGCGGTGCGTCCTCGCTCTCGACGAGTTCCCGGAGGCTCGGCCGCTCCCGCTGGAACTTCTCCCGGACCGCCTTCTGACGAGCCCGCTCCTCGTCCGACAGCTTCGGGTCGCGGTGAATGCGGTCGGCCATGACGAACACCTTACGGCGGGTCTACCGGGTATGCCGTGATCGGCCGGACGATGAGCGGGTCGTCCAGCACCTCCTCGTAAACGACCGCGATGTACTTCCCGGTCGCTGTCCAACCGAAGGCGATCGGGTAGCCACTACTCCGGCTGGATGTCCGGTCGCTGTACCGGCCGAGCAGGACTTCCTCGACCTCCTCGACCGTCACATCATGCCCGTCGATGATGTGTCGATAGTTCCCGTCCGGGTCATCCGGGAGGTCCCAGATGATTTGTGCGTCGTCCATCGCCACTCCCCCGGCGGTAACCGCTCGTGACCGGTGAATCGGTGCCGACCGCTTCGATTCGGCCACGACCTTGGGGCCGTGGAAGGCGTAAGCCGTTGTAATTAGATACAACCAGATCCGTCGAGTCAAGGCCTTTCGACATCCGATCGCACCCCCGCCGCCCACCCCAGCGCCTTTTCCAGCGACTCCATCGGCAGGCCGATGACGTTGCTGACCGTGCCGTCTTCGACCGTCAGGTACGGGTCGTGCGGCAGCTCGATTGCGTAGGCCCCGCTACACCCCTCCCACTTCCGCGTCTTCAGGTAGGCGTCGACCTCGGCGTCAGTTAGCGCCTTCATCCGCACCAGGCTCCGCTCCTGCCAGGTGAACTGCCAGTCGCCCGGCCGCAGCCACAGGCACACGCCCGTCCAGAGTTCGTGGACCGTGCCGGAAAGCGACCGGATGATCCGCCGGGCGTCGGCCTCGTCGTCCGGCTTGCCGACCACCCGGCCGTTCAACCAACCCACGGTATCCGCCGCGATGACCAGCCCGTCATCGACCGACCGGGTGACCGCCTCGGCCTTCAGCCACGCCAGCTCGGCGACGTAGTGCCGGCAGTCGCCGAGCCGGGCCTCGGTCGGCTCCGGGACGTTCGACGGCCGGACCTCGAACCGGTACCCGGCCTGCTCCATCAGCCACCGCCGGCCCTGCGACCCGCTGGCCAGGATCAGTGGGAACGGGAGGGGCAGGGGCATGGGTGTGGTGCCTTTCTGTCGGAGGCCCGACCGTGAGGGAGGGCTCGGCAAGCCCTCCCTCACGGTCGGGCCTCCGACGGATTGGTTACGCCGACCGCCGGCCCGCCGCCCACCGGTCGAGCGCCTCGGCCAGCCGCGGCCACACCCGGTCCGGCGTCAGCTCGGCCATGCAGACCATCGCCGGGCAGGTCTTGAGGTAGCTGCCGCCGCACGGAACGGTCGTCTCCACCCCGCCCGTCATCGACGTGTACGGTCCGTGGAGCGCGACCCGGGTACAGGTATACGGGGCCACGCACGGCCGGCCCACGGCCGCCGCCAGGTGCAGCGGCCCGGTGTCGTTGCCCAGCATCACGTCGGACGCGGCGAGCACCGCCGCCAGCCGGGGCAGGGTGGTGCCGCCGGTGAAGTCCTTCGCGGGGCCACGGAGCCCGCGGATAACTTCTTGTGACAACAGGCTGTCATCGGCCGTCCCGACGAGCACGGCCGACCCGCCGAACGCCGCCTGCGACCGCCGCAGGAGTTCCGCGAAGTGGCCCGGCGGCCACCGCTTCGTCACCCACTTCGCCCCGACCGCCACCGCCACCACCGGCCGCGGCAGCCCGGCCAACTCCCGGGCCGCCCACTCGCGAGCCTCCCCCGAGATGGGGACGTGGAACCGCTTCGGGCCATCGCCCGCCCCCAGCGCCTCGGCCACCCGCCAGTACCGGTCGACGGCGTGAATCCGGCCGGCGTCCGGCACCCGGATGCGGTCGGTGTAGGCGAACCGGCTCCCCTCCCGGCCGGCCGCGAACCCGACCCGCCGGGCGGCCCCGGTGGCGAGCGTCATCAGCCCCGTCCGCAGCAGCCCTTGCAGGTCGATGACGAGGTCGAACCGCCGGCGGCGCAGCTCCCGGACGAACGCCAGCGAGTAGGCGAGACTCGCCCGGACGCCTCTCCGGAAGGCCCCGCGGTCGAACGGGAGGGTATCGGTCAGATCGGGATGACCCGTCAGAAGGGGCTCGTAGGCTCGGTTCACGACCCAGGTGATGCCGGCGTCCGGAAACCGCCGCCGCAACGCCGAGAGCACCGGCAGGGCGTGGACGATGTCGCCCAGGGCGCTCGGCTTGACCAGCGCGACGCGGCGGGGGTCGAGCCGGTCCAGCGGCCGCATCCCGGAGTCCCTTCCAGATTAATACGGGGGCCGCAGATGACGCAGACTTCGGCGCAGATGAACTCAGATGAAACTTATTGTGTATTATCTGCGTTCATCTGCGCCGAAGTCTGCGTCATCTGCGGGCCAGTCTTTCTCCACCCCGAACCCGCGGGAGCAGCACCGCGACCACCGCCAGGAGGCCGACCGCGGCCAGGTACGGCAGTGTCCGGGACGGGTCGGCCTGGAACAAGACCAACCCGAGGAACGGCCCCAGAATCCGCCCGAGCGAGGCGAACGACTGGTTCACCCCCAGCACCTCGCCCTGCCGGGCCGGGTCCGACCGCTTCGACACCAGGGCCGACACCGACGGGTTGACGAACGCGAACCCGGTCACCGCCAACGCCGTCGTCCCGAAGAACAGCGGGTACGCCAGGCCGCGGTTGTCACCGCCGAGGTAGGCCACCGCCGCGACCCCGGCCAGCCCGAGGACCAGCATCGCCACCCCGGCCGTCATCAGCCGCTCCTCCGGCACCTTCCCCGCCAGCCGGCGGTACAGCCCGCCCTGCACCAGCATCAGGATCAGCCCGATGTAGGCGAAGATCAGGAAGTTGTCCCGGTCCGCGAGGCCGAACACCGCCGCGGTGAACAGCGACAGCGTCCCCTCGAAGTTGGCGAACGCGAAGATCACCAGGAAGTAGACCAGCACCAGCGCCCCGACCGTCGGCGTCTTCAGCACCTCGATGCTCCGCGAGACGCTGAACCACTCCTTCCCGGCCGGGGCCGTGCCCGGCGTCCGGGTCTCCGGCAGCAGCCGCAGCGCTAGCACCAGCGCGACCAGCGACAGGAGCGACGCCGTCACCCCCGGTGCCCAGTGTTGCTCCTGGAACACCTCCAGCCCGACGTACCCGATCAGCGGGCCGAACGTGAACCCGATCCCGAACGCCGCCCCGATCAGGGCCATACCCTTCGCCCGGTTTTCTTTCGTCGTGCAGTCGGCGATGACCGCCGCCGCGGTGCTGACGCTCGCCCCGGCCACCCCCGCCCCGAGCCGCGACAGGAAGATCAACCCGAGGGCCAGCCATGCTTGCTCGGCCGGCAGGGACGAGGCGGCGGCGAACAGCCCGTAGAAGACGACCGACCCGGCCAGCCCGAGGACCAGAATCGGCCGCCGGCCGATGCGGTCCGACACCCGCCCCCAGACCGGGCTGAAGACGAATTGCATTAAGGAGAAGACACTGTACAGTAGTCCCAGCGCCGCACCCCGCCCGGCCTCCGGGACGACGGGCAGGTACGTCTCGGCGTACCGCGGCAACAGCGGCAGGACGATCCCGAATCCCAACAGATCGATGAACACCACCAGGAAGACGATGAACAGGGCCGACTTGCGGGCCGGCGGGCCGGAGGCGTCCGCCGCCGGGGCTTGCGCGACGGGCTCGGTCGGCATACTCATGGGGTGAGGATACACCCGCCGGCCGAACCCGCACAGCCCGCCCGGCCGTCAGGACTTGCCCGGCCCCCACGCCTTCTCGGGCCGCATTCCGACCCCGGCCGTTGACCCCCGCCGGCGGCCGGCCCGATAGTGCTGGTGCAGTTTCGAGTTTCGAGTTTGAAGTTACCGCGGGCGGTCGATCGGGATCGGTTCTAGCCCGATCGAGTTCAGTGTTAACTCGAAAGTCGAAACTCGTAACTCGAAACTCCTGCAGGTACGCCCCGCCCGACCCCCGCGGAGCCCCGGATGGCGACCGCCGACTACCTGACCCGCACCCCCCCGCCCGACACCGGCACCCGCACGGCGTTCCTGGTCATCGACACCGAGAGCGTCCCCGACGGCCGGCTCCTGGCCGCGGTCAAGTACCCGGACGACAAGCTCTCCCCCGAAGAGGCCGTCGAGCGGGCCCGCAAGGAGCAGCAAGAGACCTCCTGGAACGGGTCGGACTTCATCCCGGTCAGCTTCCACCTGCCGGTGGCGGTCAGCGTCCTGCGGGTCGGGGCCGACTTCTCGCTGCAGAACCTCGCCCTGCTCGACGCCCCGCACTTCCGCCCGCCGGAGATCGTCAAGAAGTTCTGGCTCGGCATCTCGTGCTACAAGGCCAAGCTGGTCACGTTCAACGGCCGGTGCTTCGACATGCCGCTCCTGGAGCTGGCCGCGTTCCGGTACGGCTACGCCGCCCGCGACTACTGCCAGAACAGCCGCAACCGCTTCAACGGGCCGATCGACCTGATGGACTGGATGACCAACTTCGGGGCCTACAAGCTCAACGGCGGGCTGGACCTGCTGGCCAAGATGATCGGCAAGCCGGGGAAGATCGGCGGGATGGCCGGCGACCGGGTCTACCAGATGGTCCTCGACGGCCGGCTCCAGGAGGTGAACGACTACTGCCTGTGCGACACCCTGGACACCTACTTCGTGTTCCTGCGGACCCGGGTGTTCACCGGCGACATCGGCCCGGACCGGGAGGCCGAGCTGGTGGAGAAGGCCCGCGCCTTGCTGGACGAGAAGACGGCCGAGTTCCCGGTCCTGCGGACGTACCTCGACCACTGGGCTGACTACCCGCCGGGCTGACCGTCCTCGTCCGGCGGCGCCGGCGGGAACGTCACGTCGGCGTACACCTCGGCCAGCGGGACCGACGCCGAGACCGACGCGAACTCCAGCGCCGTGTCCAACCCGACGAGGGTGTCGAACCGCCACGTCCCGTCCGGCTGGCGGACCACCCGCTCGACCACCGCCTCGTCCGAGGCGACCATGACGTACTCCCGCAGGCCCGGGATGTCCTGGTACGCCCGGAGCTTGGTCCCGCGGTCGTGGGCCCGGGTCGAGTCCGACAGCACCTCGATGATGGCGACCGGGTTGAGCAGGGTGTTGGGGTCGTTGGCGGCGTACTGCCGGTCGCCGCAGGTGACGACGATGTCCGGGTAGAAGTACCGGCCGGCCCGCCCGGCCCGGACCCGCACGTCGCTCGACCCGGTCCGGCAGCCGCTCCCCCGGAGCCGGGTGCCGAGGGCGACGACCAGGTTGTCCTTGACATCGTTGTGGGGCGGGCTGGCCCCGGCCATCGCGTACAGGACGCCGTCCACGAACTCGCTCTTGGTCCTGGCCTTCCGCTCGATCGCCAGGTACTCGTCGTCGGTCAGCGGGCGAGGCTGCGGGGCGGTGGACATCGGCGACCTCCGGGGCGGCGGGCCTCGGGGCATCTTACCCGGGCGGCCGGCGGGCCGTCACGGTCGGTTGGCCGGCCGGGCTCCCGGTTGTGCTCGGCCGGCGGACGGGGTACGATCCCGGTGGGAGGGCGGACGATGACCAACGACCCCGACGCGACCCCGGCGGTGCCGGACGACGACGACCTGGACCCGGAGGTCCTGCGGCTGGAGCAACAGTACGGCCCGCCGGACGACGGGTTCGCCAGCGACGAGGAGTGGGAGGCCGAACTGAAGCGGCGGATTGACGACGCGCGGTCCGGCAAGGTGAAGGGCATCCCGTGGGAGGAGGCTCGGAAGATGATCTTCGGCGACCACGATGACCACCCCGGTTGACTTCGAACGCCTGGCCATCCGGGAAGCTCGCCAGGCCGAGCGCCGGTACGCCCGGGTCGGGGCCGGGGTGCTGGCCGGGTTCACGGCCGCGCTCAACGACGCGGTCGCCCGGGTCGGGTCGGCCCCGGCCATGTGGCCGCCCGAGCCTCACGGGGCCCGGGGGTGCCGGCTGAAGAAGTACCCGTACCGCCTCATCTACATCGAGGAGCCGACCCGGGTGTTGGTGCTGGCCGTCGCGCACAACAGCCGGCGGCAGGGGTACTGGCGGCGCCGGCTACCGCCGTAGCCGTCACCGCCGCACCTCCCGCGGGGGCGGGGCGGTGTACGGCAGCGACTCGACCAGCGTGCGGAAGTCGGGCCGGCCGCGGAGCGGGTCGAGGTCGGCGTCCTTGTCCATGTGGGCCCGGTCCCGGTAGCCGGCGGCCACCGCCTTCCGCAGCAGCTCGACCGCTCGGGTAGCGAGTTCGTCCCGTCGGTCCGGGAGCTTGTCGCTCGCCACCGCGTACACGCACGCGAAGTCGTACCAGTTGCGGGCGGGCCACCCGCCGGACTTGGTCAGGTCGGCCGCCTCGGCGACGGCCTCGGCCACCCGCCCGGCCCGGACCCACGAGTTGGCTCGCATCGCGCGGTAGCGGCCACGCCGTCGGCCGTCGTCAAGTTCGACCACCTTGTCCCAGTCGACCGCCGCGTCGGCGTGCCGGCCGAGTTGGTCCAAGGCCTCGGCCCGCGCCCCGTGAGCGTTCCGGAGTGTGAGTCGGTTGGTGGCACCGTTCGGCTCCCGGGCCAGGACCACCCGCAGGTGGTCGACGGCCCGGGCGTAGGCCGGCAGGCTGTCTTCCACCCGGCCGAGTTGCTTCAGGGCATTCCCGGTGTCGAGGTAGTCACCGCCGAGGCGGGACCGGCTGGCGAGGTCGTCCGAGCGGGCGGCGAGGATGTGCTCGCGGGCAGCAATCGCCTCCGCGTACAGCTTCAGGGCGTCGGCCGGCTGGCCCAGGGCGGTGTAGCTGACGGCCAGCTTGGTGATGCAGTCGAGGGTTGCCGGGTGGTCCGGCCCGCGGACCCGACGGTTGATGTCCAGGACCTGCTTCCGCAGCCGAAGGGCGTCCAGGTGCCGGCCGAGGACGGCGTAGCTGGCGGCCACGTTGATCATGTTGTCGAGCGTCCTCGGGTGGTCCGGCCCGCGGACCCGACAATTGCCCGCCAGCGCTCCTTCCTCCAGCTCAAGGGCATCCCGGTGCCGGCCTACGCGGTCGTAGCTGGCGGCCAGGTTGGTCATACTGTCGAGCGTGTTCGGGTGGTCCCGACCGTGTACCCGCATGCGGGCCGCCAGCACGTCTTCGTCCAGCTTGAGGGCATCCTCGTCCCGGCCCAGGCCGGCGTAGTAACCGGACAGGTTGGACATGCTCATGAGCGTGTCCGGGTGGTCCGGCGGGTGGATTCGTTTACTGAGCACTACCACCGCCTCACCGAGCTCGAGGGCGTCCTGATACCGGCCCATGCCGGCGTAGCTGACGGCTAGGTTGTGCATGCTCGGAAGTACGCCTGGGTGGTCCGGGCCGAGCCGCTCGGTGTAGAGCGTCCGGGCCCGCTCGAACTGCTCGACCGCCCGGGCATCACCCAGGTATCCAAACGTGATCCCGAGGATCATCCGCAGCCGGGCCTCGACTAGCGGCTGGTCCTTGAACCCGTCGGCTAGGCCCGGCAGGGCGGCGGCGATCGCCTCCCGCAGCTTCACGTCGTGGCCCAGCCCGCCGTCCTGGTTCTTCGGCCGAGTCGCCGCGAACACCCTCTCCTCGAAGAACTTGACGAGGGCGTCCGACTCCTTCGCCTTCTCCTCCGCCACCCGCCGCTGCTCGGCCTCCGCCTTCTGGGCGGCCTCGGCCGCGTGCCGCTGGTCGGCCTCGGCCCGGCGGGCGGCGTCGGCCGCGTCCCGCTCGTCCCAGGCCGCCCGCTCCTGCCGCCGTGCCTCGACTAGCCCGACCGACGTGCCGATGACGCCGGCGACGAGCGCCAGGACGAGGAGGCCGGCGGCGACCACCTGTGGGCGGTTCCGGCGGACGAACTTCCGCACCCGGTAGCCGGCCGACGGCGGGACCGCCTGGACCGGCTCGCCGGCCAGGTACCGCTGGATGTCGGCCGCGAACCCGTTGGCCGTCTCGTACCGCCGGGACCGGTCCTTCTCCAGGGCCCGCATCACGATCCAGTCCAGCTCGCCCCGGACCAGGCGGGCCAGTTGACGGGGCTCGATACCGCGGTTGGCGGCGATCGTGGCCAGGGTTTCGGAGGAGGTCAGCTTCTGACTCGGCCGCGGCGGTTCGACCTCCCGGACGATCCGCAGGACCTCCAGCACCATCGCCTTGCCGAGCGACTTCCGGTCCACCGGCGTCGTCCCGGTCAGCAACTCGTACAGCAGCACGCCCAGGGCGTAGATGTCACTCCGGGTGTCCACGTCGAGCTGGTTGAACGACGCCTGCTCCGGGCTCATGTACTCGGGCGTCCCGACCACCGCCCCGAACCCGGTCGCCAGGGTCTTGTCGGTCAGGGCCTGCCCCGCCGCCTTCGCCACCCCGAAGTCGATCACCTTCGGGACCGGCCGGTCGTCGTACAGGGCCACCAGCACGTTGCTGGGCTTGAGGTCGCGGTGGATGACCCCCTTCTGGTGGGCATGTTGGACCGCCTGGCAGACCGGGACGAACAGCTCCAGCCGCTGCCGCGGGGTCAGCTTGCGGGCGTCGCAGAAGGCCGTGATGGGTACGCCCTTGACCAGCTCCATCACGAAGAACGGGCGGCCGGATGGAGACAGACCCCTCCCCCCGGCCCCCTCCCCCACAGGGAGAGGGGGAGGAAGACCCGAGCCGCGGATGTCCGGTCCCCCCTCCCCCCGCGGGGGAGGGGGATAGGGGGTGGGGTCTCTTCCGGCCGGGGGGAGGGGTCCCACGGTCCCCGCGTCGAACACCTTCGCAATGTGCGGGTGGTCCATCAGGGCCAGGGCCTGCCGCTCGGCCTCGAACCGGGCCAGGACCGCCCGCGAGTCCATCCCCTCCCGGATCAGCTTGACGGCGACCCGCCGCTTGACCGGCTCAGTCTGGTCGGCCATCCAGACCGAGCCCATCCCGCCCTCGCCGATCGGCTCCAGGAGTTTGTACCGGCCGGCGATGACGGCCCCGGCCTCGGGGGCCGGGACGTGGGCGGCGGTGGGGGACGGGTCGCCGAACGAGTCGGTCGCCGGGTCGGCCGGGAGGGCGGCAGTAACAGGCGAGCGGGGGGCGTCAGCCCCCTGATGCTCGATGGTATCAGGGGGCTGACGCCCCCCGCTCGCCAGGACCGGGGAAACAGGGGGCTGACGCCCCCCGCTCGCCCCGGCGGGTGGCTCCAGGAAGCTGCCGGCCTCGGCGAGGGCGGCCAGCAGGCCGTCCACCCTCCGCCGCAGGTCGGGGTGGCCGGCGCAGGCCCGGTCCAGGAAGGCCCGCCGGGCGGCGGGGTCGGGGATGTCCAGGGCCGTCAGGAACAGGTCGCGCTCGGTCATGGCGGGCCCTCCAATGCGGGTTCCACCATACCAGGCGCAAACCGCCCGCGGGGCACGCCAAAAAAATCCGACCGCCTCTACCGACCTGGAAACAAACTGGACGGAAGTTTACTATCAAGATGGGTGGGTGTGTTCGGAGGTGGACCGACGCGACACAGCCAGAACACGAGCCGTTGGCTACTACGAGCCGCCGCACAAACCGCCCCGGGCCGCTCCGTGACCGGGTACGGCAACGGAGGGTCGGAGGCGCAACCGTCATCCCTGTCGCAGGATGCAGCGACTTCCGTGATCGGGCATGACCGGGTGGCCGCGCCGAAAACACGCCGAACGTTTGGAAAACCCAGGCGAAGCGCCGACGTGCAAAAACCGAGGGGGGAGGGGGGTGCTGCTTCAGGCCGCCTCGCGGCGGTCGGAGGCCGGCGGGAAGAGCCAGCCGCTCGGCCGGGGGAAGCCGCCCAGCCCGGTCGGCCCGTCGGGCCGGCCCTCCCACTGGTGGGCCCGGACCGCCGCCAACACCCGCTCGGCCAAGCCCAGGGCGTCCCGGCCGTCCTCGCCCGTCACCCGCGGCCGACGGCCCGACCGGACGCAGTCGACGAAGTGCCGCAGCTCGGCCGTCAACTGGTCGCCCTTGCGGTCCTCGTCGATCTGCCGGACCTGCAAGTACCGCCCGAACACCTCGTCTTTGAGGCGGGCCCGCGACCCGGCGTCCATCCGCTCCGGCCGCAGCCCGTGCCGGCGGACCTCGTCGCCCGGCTGCACCAGGGTCAGCTTGCGGCTGACGAAGTCGATCCCGGCGTACCCCTCCGGGGCCCACACCCGCAGGCGGCGTTTGGGCCGCGGGCTGATCCGGCTGGCGGTGACGTGGGCGACGCAGCCGTTGGCGAACTCGAGCCGGGCGTTGACCATGTCCTCGTG
>JAIEQO010000129.1 GCA_019747655.1 Gemmataceae bacterium
CACCGCCACGATGCCGCCCCCCGGGGGTAGGGTTTCCCGGGACGGCCGCGGTCCCGGGGGGCGTACCCGCTCGCGGTTTGCCTACAACCACCGCTATGCGAGTCGTCCCGCTCGGCGACCAGGCGGTGTTAGTGTACCTCGCGGACGAGCCGGCGGCCGTCCGGTTCGCCGCGGCCGTGCGGGCGGCCGCCCCGCCGTGGCTGGTGGACGTGGTCCCGGCCTACGCGAGCGTGGGGGGGTTCTTCGCCGGGGACGGGGTGGGGGGGGGGGAGGTGATGGGGTGCTTGGCGGGGCCGGAGCAGACCCCTCCCCCCGGCCGGAAGAGACCCCTCCCCCTGACCCCCTCCCCTACGAGGGGAGGGGGGACCGAGCCGAAGACGGACCCCACCCCCCTAACCCCCCTCCCCACCCCCCTCCCCCGCGGGGGGAGGGGGGGACAAGACCGAGCGCCCCGGCTCCGGTCGCCCTCCCCGACGCGGGGAGGGGAAAGAACGGGAGAGGGGTCTGCCTTCGTCTTCCTCCCCCCGGGGGGAGGGGGACGGGGGAGGGGTCTTCGACTTTCCTCATCCCCGTCTGCTACGACCGCGGCCCCGACCTCGCCGCCGCCGCCGCCCACCTCGGGCTGTCGGCCGACAAGGTCGTCCGCCTGCACACCACGGCCGCGTTCACCGTCCACGCGGTGCGGGTCGGCGACCGGGTCCGGTCCGCCCGCATCTCCGGGGCGAGTTCCGGAGGCGGGAGGGGAGCGGCTGTCCTCGTAGGGTGGGACATCGCCGGCCCGGGGCCGGCGATGTCACACCCTATACAACGGACCCGAGGTGCGCGGAGGGTGACGCCGTGGACGTGATCCGTGCCAAGCTCGAAGCCCTCGGCTACGCCCCGGCCGACTGGCAACTGCCGGTGACGGAGGAGTTCGTCGCCGGGTTCGAGCGGGACTACGGGTTGCGGCTGCCGGCCGAGTACCGGGCCTTCCTGCTGGCGTTCGGCGGGTGGAACGGCAGCGCGACCTGCGACTTCCTGGAACAACCGACGCCCAACGGAACGGGGGCCTGGGTCGACCTGTTCTACGGCCGGATGGCGCCGGAGCGCGAGGTGTACGACATCCGGTGGGCGACCGACTCGGTCGGCGGTGCGCCGGCCTTCGTGGCCGTGGCGTCCGGCGGGATGAACGGGTGCATGATCGCGGTCCGCTGTGGCGGCCCGGACGACGGGCACGTCTACCACTTCGACCGCGACCAGCGGTCGCTCTGGCCGGACGACGAGTTCCGCCGGATGTTCCCGGCGTTGGACCCGTCGATCGAGGAATGGCTGGAAAGGCGGCGGGCGGGGCAACTCCCGCCCAAGCCGGAGGGGTATGAAAGCCTCTACCTGCTTGCCCGGGGCTTCAACGAGTTCATCGACCGGCTTCAGCCGACGGACCTCGACGGGTAACCGCTGCCAGGGGCTCACGCCCCTGGCTACAGGCTGTCGTCCCTCCGGGACTCCTGATCCGGAGCCGCGGAGCGGCGATCGCTTGTAGCCAGGGGCGCGAGCCCCTGGTCCCCATCCCCGTCCTACCCCCGCCGGCGGGTGGCGGTCGCCCCCTTCACCTCGACGTTCCCGGTCTCCTCGACCCGCAGCTTCTCCTTGCGGACCGTGTCGGCCACCGTCCGGGTGCCGGCCACCTTCCGCTTCCCGACCGCCACCTCGCCCGTCACCACCGTCTCCTTCTCCACGTCCACCTTCTCCTCGCTCACCGGCACCCGGATCGTCTCGGCCTTCAGGTCGCCGGCCGCCGCCCGCCCCCGGGCCGGCTTCCGCTCGATCACGATCTCCTCCCGCTCGACCGGGACCGTCACCGACTTCTGCTCGGTGACGACCTCCTTGCGGACCTCGACCTCGCCCGCCTTCACCCGCCGCTTGCTCGTCCTCAGTTGCTCTTCCTTGAGTTGCAGCGTCCGCCCGGCCTCATCGGTGGTGGCGGTGGTGTCGGCCGCCTTGGCGGCCCGCCGGCCGGTCTTGGCGGCCGCGGCCCCCTCCCGGTTGTACCCGCCGTGCTTGTTGAGGACGGCCCAGGCCTCGTCCTTGCGGTCCCCGGCGTCGACCGTCACCAGGAACCGGCCGGCCTTCACCTCGCCCTCGTAGTACTTGGCGTCGTCCTCCGAGATGCCCCACCCGACCAGGGCCCCGGCCAGCCCGAGGGCGGCCGCCCCGCCGACCGCGTTGGTCAGGATCGTCCCCAGGGTGCCGGCCACGATCGCCGGCCCGACCACCGGGATGACCCCGGCCAGGACCCCGAGCCCGACCAGGGTGCCGACCCCGGCCCCGGCCACCGCCCCGGCCACCGCCCCCTCGTCGGCGTAGGTCTCGCCGCTCTCGTCCACCATCTGGCCGCTGGCGTTCCGGGCGACCAGCCCGATCTTGTCGTCCTTGAACCCGGCGGCCCGCAGGTCCCGTAGGGCGGCCTCGGCCTCGGACCGGTTGGCGAATACGCCGATCACCGTGGCGTTCTTCAGCTTAGATTTCTTGCTCGGCATGATGCGGGTCTCCGGTGGGTCGGGCCAAACCGACAACCCATCAGGCATAACCGGTGCCAAATGCGGAGGTAGGAGACCCCTCCCCCCGGCCCCCTCCCCCGGAGGGAGAGGGGGAGGAAGACCCGAGCCGGTGTCTTCCTCCGGTCCCCCCTCCCCCCGCGGGGGAGGGGGTTAGGGGGTGGGGTCTCTTCCAGGCCGGGGGGAGGGGTCTCCTAAAACTTCTCCTTGTACTTCTCCCCCAACTCCTTGCGGGCGTTCGCCATCCCGGAGTCGATCTGGGCCCACAGCCCGGCCCGCTTCTCCCGGTCGGCCTCGACCGTCTTGGCGATCTTCTTTTGGATTTCCGGGACGTTCGTCTGGACGAAACTCGGGGCGAACGGGCTCCACCCCCAGAACAGCCCGCCGGCCCGGAACGAGTAGGCGTACTGCTGCTGCTGGAGGTTCTCGACGTCGACCGGCAGCCCCCGCAGGCTGGCCGCGAGCGCCTGGAGCCGGGTCGCCGCCGCCTCGGCCGCCCCGACCGCGACCGGGTCGACGGCCCGGCGGTTGAGCTGCTCGATCTGGGCGGCCGCCTTCTCGTGCCAGGTGGCCGTCTTCTCGTACCCCCGGTCCTCCCGGGTCCGGCGGACGTCGGCCAGGATCGCCTCGACCGCCCCCAGGTACTGCCGGGTGGCGGCCACCGACACCCGGTCGGCGGCCGCCCCCGGGTGCTCCTCCGGGGTCGCCCCGGGGAACGCGAAGAGCGACAGCACCCGCTTCAGGTCCGGCCCGGAGAGCGGCCCGGACAGGGTCAGGCTGTTCCCCTCGTACTTCTCCTCCCACGCCTCGACGGCCGGGATCACCGCCCCCTGGTCGGCCAGCAGCTCCAGGAACAGGTCCCGGAGGACGCCCCGGAACGGGGACGGGTCGAACGCGAAGTCGAGCCGGACGGCCCCGGCCACCTTGTCGGTCACGTCGGCGGTGAACGTCAGCCCCTGGATGGCGGCCACCTGCCGGGACAGCCCGGCCATGTCGACGTTCTTGTGGCGGACGAAGATCGGGCTGTTGGCCAGGCTCATCCGCAGGATCACCGGGTCGACCGCGTTGGCCATGTCGACGGCCACGGTGACGGTGTGGTTGCCGGCCGCGTCGGCGGCGGCCTGGAGGTACGGGGCCAGGGTCGCGGTCTTGGCCGTGGTCGCGTGCCGCAGCCACCGGGCGGTGGCCTGCCGGTCGGCCGGGTAGACGGCCGCCAGGGTGCCGGACGCCGGGGCCGCGAAGTAGACGTTCCGGGGGGACAGGCAGACGGTCTGGCCGAGCAGGTCGCTGGCCACCCCGCCCTCCCGCTCGGCCAGGGCCCGCATGGAGGGCGGCTGCTGGGCGGTGACCAGCCCGACCTGGGAGTCCCGGGTCATGGCCGACAGGTTCACCTGGGACGAGATGACCAGCCGGCCGGCGTCCGGGGGGACGAACCCGATCCCCGACCGGAACCGGGCGGAGATGTCGGACGCCCACCGCTCGGACTGGGCCAGCGGGCTGGCGAACGCCTTCTGGACGTCCACCAGCACGAGGCAGTTGACCTGCGGCGGGACGGCCACGAGCAGGCCGTCGTAGGGGCCGGCGGCTTTGGCGAGCGGGGCAGCGGCGACGAGCGCGAGGAGGACGGCCGGAGCGGACCGGAGCATGGGGGCACCTCGGGGGCCGGGACGAGCGTCCCAGACGTTGTGCCCCCCGGGGCCGGGAAGTCAAGCGGCGATCGGGTCGTAGGGCCGGCTGTGCCGGCCTCGGCCGGCACAGCCGGCCCTACAGCTTGGTCCGGGGCAGGAACTCCCGCTCGACGTAGGTGGTGTCGACCCGGCCGGCGGCGAACTCCGGGTCCTCGAAGATTTTGCGGTGCAGCGGCAGCGTCGTCTGCACGCCCTCGACCACGAACTCCCGCAGGGCCCGCCGCATGGCCGCGAACGCCTCCGCCCGGGTCGGCTGATGCACCAGCAGCTTGGCCACCATCGAGTCGTAGTTCGGCGGCACCTTGTACCCGGCGACGACGTGCGAGTCGAGCCGCACCCCCGGACCGCCCGGCGGCCGCCACGTCGTGATCGTCCCCGGGCTCGGGCGGAAGTCCTTGGCCGGGTCCTCGGCGTTCACCCGGACCTCGATCGCCGACCCGGTCTGCTTGATCTGGTCCTGGGTAAGCCGCAGTTTCTCCCCGGCCGCCACCCGGATCTGCTCCCGGATCAGGTCCACCCCGGTGACGAGTTCCGTGACCGGGTGCTCGACCTGGATGCGGGCGTTGACCTCGATGAAGTAAAAATTGTTGTCCCGGTCCACCAGGAACTCGCACGTCCCGGCCGAGTAGTACCCGGCGGCCTTGGCCAGCCGGACGGCCGCGGCGCACATCTTGTCCCGGACGGCGGCCGGCAGCCCCGGGGCCGGCGACTCCTCGACCAGCTTCTGGTGCCGCCGCTGGAGCGAGCAGTCCCGCTCGAACAGGTGGACGACGTTCCCGTGCTTGTCGCCGAGCAACTGCACCTCGACGTGCCGCGGGCGGTCCAGGTACTTCTCCAGGAAGACGCTGCCGTCCTTGAACGCGGCCTCGGCCTCGGCCCGGGCCGCCGCCAGCCCGCTGACCAGCCCGGCGTCGTCCCAGGCCTGCCGCATCCCCCGCCCGCCGCCCCCGGCCGCCGCCTTGATGAGGACCGGGTAGCCGGCCTTCCGGGCGAACGCCAGGGCCTGCTCGTCCGACGTGACCAGCCCGTCGCTGCCGGGCACCGTCGGGACGTTCGCCTCCCGGGCGACGGCCTTGGCCCGGTCCTTGTTCCCGAGCCGGTTCATGGCCTCGGCCGGCGGCCCGACGAACTCGAACCCGTTGTCCCGGCACATCTGGGCGAAGCCGGCGTTCTCGGAGAGGAACCCGTACCCGGGGTGGATGGCGTCGGCCTCGACGCCCTCGGCGGCGGCGATGATCCGGGGCGGGTACAGGTAGCTCTGGGCGGCCGGCCCGGGGCCGATGCAGACCGCCCGGTCGGCCAGGGCCAGGTACGGGGCGTCCCGGTCGGCCTCCGAGTAGACGACCGCCACCTCGACCCCGAGGTCCCGGCAGGCCCGGATCACCCGCAGGGCGATCTCCCCCCGGTTGGCCACCAGTATCCGCTGAAACATTTGGGAATCCCGGTCTTCAAGTCTTCACGTCGTCAGGTCGTCAAGTCGGAAGACCCCAACTCGGCTTCCGTCTTGACGTGAAGACTTGAAGACCTGACGACGTGAAGACTCAGGCGGGTTCGACCCGGAACAGGACGGTGTCGAAGTCGACGAAGTCCTCGTTCCGGGCCACCACCTCGGCGATCGTCCCGCTCACCCCGGCCTTGATCTCGTTGTTCACCTTCATGGCGATGACCAGGCAGACGGTCGTGTCCGGGGCGACCTTCGACCCGACCCTGACGAACTCCGGCTTGTCCGGGGCCGGGCGGGTGTAGAACGCCCCGACCAGCTCGCTCTTGATCTCCAGGAGCTTCTTGGCCGGCGGGCCGGCGGGGGGTGGCGGGGCGGACGGGGGCGGCGAGCCCGGGGCGTGAGCCCCGGGAGGTGGTGCCGCGGGGTACACCGGGGCGGGGGCCGCCGGGCGGGCGAACGCCGACCCCTTCCGGAGCCGGATCCGCTCGTCCCCCTCGATCAGGTCGACCTCGGCGAGGTCGTGGACGGACATGAGCTTGAGCAGGTGCTCGACCGTCGACACGTCGAACGGCCGGGGCTTGTCCGGCTTGTCGGGCTTCTGGTCGGCCACCGCGGACCCCTCGTAGGCGACCCCCGGGTCGGGCCGGGAGAGGGGATACCTTAGCTCCCCCCGCCGGCCACGGACAGGTCCCGGGACAGGGTGGTCAGCCGGGTGTGGCCGTCCCGGGTGACGAGCACGTCGTCCTCGATCCGGACCCCGCCCCAGCCCGGCCCGCCGTCCTCGCCGGGGATGTAAATGCCGGGCTCGACGGTGATGACCATCCCGGCCTCCAGCACGTCGTCCGAGTTCTCCCGGACCCGCGGGGCCTCGTGGACCTCCAGCCCGATCCCGTGCCCCAGGCCGTGGGTGAAGCAGCCGGCGAACTTGCTGCCGTCGATCACCTGCCGGGCGGCCGCGTCCACCTCCCGGGCCGGCACCCCGGCGCGGATGGTCGCCAGGGCCGCGTCCTGGGCGGCCAGGACGACCGCGTACACCTCCTCCAGCTCGTACCCGGCCCGCTCGAACTTGTTCCGCCGGCTCGGGGTCGGCAGGAACGGGCTCTTGAGGGTGCGGGTGATGTCCGCCTTGTACCCGCCGGCCGTCTCCGCCCCCCAGTCGACCAACAGCTTGCTCCCCTCCCCGAGCGGGCGGTCGGGGGACGGGACGGCGTGCGGCCGGGCCCCGCGGTCGCCGACGGCCACGATCGGCGGGAACGGCGACCCCCGGGACCCGGCCCGCCGCAGCCACCCGTCCAGGGCGTCGGCCATGTCCTTCTCGGTGTCCGCCTCCCGGAGGGTGGCGGCGAACATCCGGAACCCCCGCTCGGCCACCTTGACCGCCGCCCGGATGTGCTCGACCTCGGACGGGTCCTTGACCGCCCGCAGGGCCTCGACCAGCCCCTTGACCGGGACCCACTCGGCCTTCGGGGCCAGCCCCCGCAGCCCCTCCAGCTCGGCCACCGTCAGCCGGGACGCCTCGACCGCCACCGCCCTCGCCCCGGCCTTGGTCAGGACCTCGGCCGCCGCCTCCGGGGTGGTCCGGTTGTGCGGCCGGACGTGCAGGTCGACCGCCCCGTCCCGGCCGACGTCCGGGCACTCCTCCAGGACCTGGGCCTCGTACCGCGGGTCGGTCACCAGGACGGCGGCCTTCGGGGTCAGCACCAGGTAGCTGCTGTCGCCGGTGAACCCGGTCAGGTAGGTCACGTTGACCGACGCCGTGACGAGGGCGGCGTCGGCCCCGGCCGCCTTCAGGTTCCGGGTCAGGGTCTGCCGCCGCAGGGCCAGGAAGTTCATCGCTCGCTCCCCTCCGGGGGCCGGCGGGCCGGCCCGGCCGCCGCCGGGGCGGCGGCCGGGTCGGACGGGCGGGGCCCGTGTCTTGACCGGCGGACTGTATCCCGGGAGTATAGTCGGGTTGTCGTCCCGGGGGAAAGCGCAATGCCGGAAAATCGTTGTCACGCCGATAAATTCTGGCGGGGGTACGACCCGCGGGCGGCGGCCCCGGGGGTGGCCCTAGCCGCCGCCGGCACGGCCGCCGTCTTGGCCGGGCGGTGGTACCTGGGTGAGGTTTCGGCCGTGGCCGACCGGGTCGGGCCGTTCGCCGTGTACGCCCTGGCGGCCGGCGGGTGGGGGGTGCTGGCCGCCGTCGTCCTGTACCGGGCGGTCACGTACACGTACCGGCTGACCGACCGGGCGGTGCTGGTCGACCGCGGGTTCCGGTGGCGGCCGGAGCCGCCGGTCCCGCTGGCGGACGTGACCGGGGTGGCGGCCGGGGCCGGGTGGGTCGGCCGGCGGCTGGGGGTCGGGTGGGTGCGGGTGGAGGCGGCCGGCGGGCGGGCCCTGACCCTGACCGGGGTGGCCGACCCGGACGCCTTCGCGGCCGCCATCCGGGACGCCGTGGCGGTCGAACGGGCACGCGGATGACGCGGATCGGAGCGCGGATGAAACGCGGATCGGAGGTTTTGACGGGATAACAGGATCAGACCGGATGAAAGGCGAACACCAGGTTTTCTTCGTCTCGTTGATCCTGTCATCCTGTCTAAATTCTTCGTCTGATCCTCTTGATCCGCGCTCCGATCCGCGTCATCCGCGTGCGGATTTCTCGTCCGGCCGATCGCTATCCCGCCAGTTTCACCGGCCCGCCGTCGATCTTGGTCCGGAAGAGCACATACGGCTTCTCCCGCACGTCCTTCCCGCCGTGGAACCGGGGCTGGCGGTGGAGTTGGTTGGCGGTGAAGTACAGGTGGCCGTCGGCCGCCACCGACATCGTGTCCGGCCACAGCGCCCGGGGGTCGTGGACGAGGGTTTCGTACATCCCGTCCGGGGTCCGCCGCAGGACGGCGTTGTGCTCGTAGTCGGTCAGGTAGAGCCGGCCCTTGTCGTCGAACTCCAGCCCGTCGGACGCGAACCCGCGGTCGCCCAGGTCCCGGACCGCCGCGGCCGCCTTCTCGTCCGGCACGGCCGGGTCGGCCAGTACGTCGGTCGGGACGGCGTACAGGTGCCGGCTGGCGAGCGGGCAGTAGTACAGCGTCTTCCCGTCGTGGCTCAGGGCGATCCCGTCGGCCCCCATCGCCAGGTGCTTCGGCGGGGCGTCGGGCGTCTTCCGCTCCAGGACGATGCGGCCCTCCACGACGGGCATGAACTTCGGCACCGCCTTGGTCGACGGGTGGTCGTGCAGCCGCCGCCACGTCTTGCCGCTCTTCAGGTCGATGACGACGATCCCGTTCGGCCCCTCGGACGACGAGTCGGTGACGTAGGCCACGCCCTCGTCGCCCCGGGTCAGGTCGAAGCGGATGTCGTTCAGGTACGTCGTCTTGAGGACGCCCGGCTCGCCGAGGGCCAACGATTTGACGATCTCATTCGTTTTCAGGTCGACACACAAGAGCTTGGCCGCCCCCGGCTTGACCGGGCCCATGTTCACGGTCCCGGTGTCGCACAGCCAGAGCCGGTCCCGCCCGTCGACCACGGCCGATTGCACCGTGAACAGCCGGGCCGGGTCGTTCTCGTCGAGCTGGTTGATGGCGGCGTTCGGGTACGGGACGGCCTTCCCGTCTTTCAACTCGGCGACGTTGGCCTCGACCGGGTCGCCCCACCGGGGGAAGGTCAGGAAGACCCGGCCGGAGTGGGAGACGGTCACGCCGGTCGGCATGGCCCCGGCGAAGGTGCCGACGACTTCGAGTTCCCCGGCCGGCTTGTCCCGGGGGAGGTCCTTCGGCTGGTCGGCCGGTCGGGCGGCCCCGAGCAGGCCGACGCCGGCGAGGGCGGGCAGGAGGAAGGCGGCGGCGCGCATGGGGTGTCGTCTCGGGGGGCTGGGCACCGGACGACATGCAAACGGCGTGCGAATGAACCGGCCCAGGGGCTCGCGCCCCGGGCTACCGGCGATCGTCCCTCCGGGCCTCCAACTGCTCGGAGCCGCGGAGCGGCGACCGATGGTAGCCCGGGGTGCCAACCCCTGGGCCGGTCAACCCGGCACGACCTCAACCGCGTCGCCGACCGCGACCGGGCCGCCGCTGACCACCCGGGCCATCACCCCGAGCCGGCCGGCGGCGGCCGAGCGGGGTTTGCCCTGGATCGCCTCGAACCGGGCGCACCCGGTCCGGGGGATGTCCACCTCGATGACGGCCGCACCGCCCAGCCGAACCCGGGCCCCGCGCGTCAGGGCAGCCCGGTCGATGCCGGACAGGACGAGCTGCTCGCCGAGTTCGCCGGGGCCGGCCTTGAACCCCTCGGCCGCCAGCTCGGCCATCACCTCGGCCAGCATGACGTTGAGCTGCCGGCCACCGCCGACCGCCTTCCGGTCGCCGTCGATCCCGGCCCCGGCGGTCAGCGCCACCCGGTCCGACGGGACCCGGGCGAAGTGGCCGGCCGGCTTCGGGTCGCCGGCCTCCGGGGCGTACACGATGCTCTCCACCCGGCCGGTCATGGCTTGTCCCCCTTGGCCAGTTCTTCCAGCAGCTTGACCGCCTCGCCCACCACCCGCTCGCCGGTCCCGGGCTCGGCGAAGCCGTGCAGCCCGGTCCAGGTCTGGTAGCCGCCGAGGGCGTGGCCCTTGCGGTCCGGCAGGTAGCCGATGTA
The DNA here is from genome assembly GCA_019747655.1 of Gemmataceae bacterium. Classification (GTDB taxonomy): domain Bacteria; phylum Planctomycetota; class Planctomycetia; order Gemmatales; family Gemmataceae; genus Urbifossiella. Next base: position 10,278 of record JAIEQO010000129.1, read on the forward strand.
GTCGTTGGCCAGCTCGGCCACATAGGTGTACCGGTACGGCGACCGCCGCTTGATCTCCTGCCCCAGGACGGTGAAGAACTCGGCCGGGACACCGACCAGGGCCACGTCGCCGATCACCATCGCCTGAATCCAGGTGGTCTGCTCCCGGCCCTGCTTCGGGGCCAGGACCTTCCGCTGGTCGCGGAACACCTTGATGATGTCGTCGGCCCCCTTGCCGGCCCGGGCCTTGCAGTAGGCCACGACCGCCGCGTCCTCCTTCTCCTCGTCGAACGTCCGGACCTTGAACCGGAACTCCTTCCTCACCGCCGCCACCCGGTTGACCGGCCGGGGCGTCGCCTTGTCCAGCGCGTCGCCGACGGCCGCCTTCATCCGGGTGACCATCTCGTCGGCCGGCAGCCCGAGGTTGTGGGTCGACCCGGACGCCCCTTCGAGGAACAGGAAGACGCCGCCCCGCTCGGCCTCCAGCTCCTGTGCGGCTAATCCGTAAAAGGACGGCGACCGGCCGGGTTTGCGGGCCCCGATGGTGTGGGTCGAGTGGTTGAACAGGGTGGCCCGGGGCTTGCCGTCCGGCCCGCGGAAGCTGAGGACCGGCAGCTCCGGGTCGAACGGCCCGGTCGGGCGGACGGCGTCGTCCTTCGGCCCGATCCAGAAGATCGAGCCGTCCTTCAGCAGCAGCCGGCTGTTCTGGCCGACCGAGGACTCCTCGCCGAGCCGGAAGTGGAAGGTGGCGTCGGCCAGCTTGCCGTTCGCCTCCTTCGCGGCGGCGACGACGGCCTTCTGGACCCGCCGGCAGAAGACCTCGTCCCGCGGGTAGCCGTGGATGGTGACGGTGCTCGGGGCGTGGTGGGTGTGGGTGCAGTTGACGAGGACGTGGGCCGGCGGGACGCCGAGGGCGGTGGCGATCTCCTCCGTGGCCGGGTCGAGCAGGTCGCGGTTGAGCATCAGCACGTCGCAGGCGACGACGGCGACCTTCCCTCCGCCCGGCTTCTCGATGACGGTCGCCACGGCCCGGAGCGGGCCGTCCTGCCCCTGGACCTTGTACGGCAGGATGCCGCCGCCGATGACCATGTCGTCGTCGGCCTGCAGCTCGACGGCGGCGGCCCCGACCCGGACGGCCTCGGGCGGGGCGGCCCCGGCCGGGCCGGCGGCGAGGAGGGTCAACAGGAGGGCGGTTCGCAAGGCGGCTCTCCCCGCACAGGCAGGAATGCCTGTGCCACCAAGACAACTGGTGGCACAGGCATTCCTGCCTGTGCTGTCAGTCACTCCGGGCGGAGGTCGAACACCCGCAGCCCGGGGCGGTCGACCATCGGCCGGCCTCTGGCGGCGAGGGCGGCCCGCAGGTCGGGCTGGCGGTCCAGCTCCGCGAACTCGGTGACGACGGCGAAAGTGTACCCGTCGGCGGCGAGCTTCGCCAGGTACTCGTCGGCGGCGAACGGCGACGGGAGGAGGCCGGCCCGGGTCATGGCGGGGATGTCCGCGGCCCGGGGCCAGGCGACGACCCGCAGCGAGGTGCGGTACTCCAGCGGGTAGCCGTGGTCCCCGGCCACGGCGATGACCTTCGCCCCCGGCCCGACGGCCTCAACCGCCGCGTCGTAAGCGGCGTCGCGGTCGGCGGTCGGCGGCGCCAATCGGTACACCGCCGGCAGCCGCCACGGTTCGAGGCACACCAGCAGGAGCGCCACGCCGACCCACGGCCGCGGACGTGTGACCGCCCACCCGAGGCCGACGGCGGCGAAGACCATCAGCGGGACGTGGTAGTAGTCGTGGGTGGCGGCGTGGAAGGTGAAGACGCCGACGTACCCCAGGTAGCCGGCGAACAGCCCGGCCGAGAGGTAGACCCGCGCCCGGGCCGCGAGGACCGCCCCGGCCAGCCCGGCGACGAGGGCCGGGACGCCCACGGCCGTCGTCGCCATCCGCCAGACGCCGACGTAGAACCACCGCTCGGCGAGCAACCCGGGCATCAGCTCGCCGCCCCGCCCGGCGAGCACGAGTTTGACGTAGACCGCCGACGGCAGGGCGAGCAAAAGGGCGAACGCCCCGACGTCGGCCAGCTTCCGGGCCGGCCGCCCGGGCCGGCCGAGGACGACGGCCGCGAACCCGGCCGCCAGCGGCGGGACGACCACCCCCGGCTTGGCCGCCGCGAGCAGCCCGCACGCGAGGCCGGAGGCGAGCGTTTCCCGCCAGGCGAGTGTCCGCCCCGGCCGGGACAGGTGCCACACCGCGGCCGCGAGGGCGCACGCCAGCACCGGCTCGGTCTGGAAGCTCGAAGAGACGCGGAGCCCATAGGGGCAAAGGACGAACCAGGCGAGGGCGGCGACCCCGGCCCACGGGCGGCCGGTCTGTCGCACGACGGCCCGCCCGACGAACCACCCGGCCGTGACCCAAATCAGGGCCCCGAACAGCCGCGACACGGCCGGGGTTTCGTGACCGGTCAGGACGTAGACGCCGGCGACGAGCGTGGGCAGCACCGGTGGGCTGACGACGTGTTTGAAGGGGCGATCGCCGAACCACGCGGCCCGGTCGGGGGTGCGTTGCGACGGGTCGAGAGCGAGCCAGACCGCCCGGGCGGCCAGGGCCGACTCGTACTGCACCGTCGGGTGGAACGGGGCCGGCCAGGCGTGGGGCAGAGCGGCCCGCAGCCCGAAGGCGAGC